>JBQCFA010000424.1:0-15817 GCA_051959695.1 Rhizobiaceae bacterium | reverse complement strand
CCAGGCGTTCTTCGGCGAGCTCTTCAAGACCGCGCTGGAAAGCGCCGAACCGCGCTTTTTCCTCAGCGGGCTGGAAGTCGGCGGCAAGCTGCGCGCCGTAAATGCCTATAGCCGCACCGATGAACGAATCATCTGCGACTTCGCCTCTTTCGCCGAGGATGAACTCTACGCCGCAAGCCCCGGGGAATTCCTCTTCTTCCACGATATCGAAAGGGCCTGCGCTTCGGGAATCAAGGTTTTCGACTTCAGCGTCGGCGACGAACCGTACAAGCGCGCCTGGTGCGAGATCGAGACGAGACAGTTCGATGTGCTGGTGCCCCTGACGGCCAAGGGACACGCTGCCGCGGCGCTCGGACGAGCGAAGGCGCGAGCCACAAGCTTCGTCAAGAACAACTCCACTGCCTGGCGCCTGGCGCGAATGATCCGAACCATGGGCGGACGCAAGCCGCAACCCGCCGAGGGGAGCGGACCCGGCGACGACTGAGCGGCATCACATCAGGACATCAGGCGGCGCTGCGATCCGGTACCGGCGGGTGCGTCGGCATATCGCCGGACGGCGTGACCAGGATCAGGTTGCCGTATCCGCCGGCTTCCAGCGACGCGGCCGTCTCGGCGACCTGCTCGTCCCCAGGCTCCATGGCGCTGACCAGCACTTCCGATCCATCCGCTACCAGGCGCCGAATGCTTTCGGCGTCGGCCGGGCCGCACTCTACCACGATCACGTCATAGGCAGTGGTAAGCGAATTCAGGATGATCGGCAGACGATCGACGGCGCGCATCGCCCGTTCCGGATCGGCGTTTCCGGACGGCATCACGTGGCAGTCGGAGTACAGGTCGGCATGGATCACGTCGGTGAACTGCGCCTCCGAGGCCAGCAGGTTGGTGACTCCGGGGTAGGAGTTGCTTTCCAGCATCGGCACGGACGCGGCGCCGGAAGCGGTCAGGTCGAGCAAGAGGACGCGCAGGCCGGCATCCGCGACCTCGCGTGCCACCAGTACAGACGCGGCGGCGGCTTCATCGCCTTCCGGCGAAACGAAGATCGCCCGCGACGCGCCGCCTGCAATCAGCCTCTCTGCGGCGCGCTCCACCGAAACGCCGTCCAGCTTGGCCCCCGAGGTTCCCGCCGCGCCGACCGCGAAAGCCGGATCGCTCCGGCCGGTCGCCGTCCTCGGCATGGCAATTTCCCTGACGGGACGGAAGTCGGCTCCGCGAGCGGCGCGCATCGCCCGGCCGGAGAACAATTCCTGCAGCAACGTTATCACCGCCATGATGAGAAGCGAGGAGACAAACGCGGCGACCACGATCGGAATGCGCTTCGGGAAATAGGGAACGGCCGGCACGGAGGCGCGGGAGAAGATGCGCGCATCGACCGGCAGGTAGTTGCGATCGCGCCGCGAGGAGGCCTCGCGGTAGCGGGTCATGTAGGATTCCAGAAGGTCGCGCTGGGCCGCCGCCTCACGCTCCAGGGCACGCAGTTCGACTTCCTGCGTGCCGGCGCGCGAGGATTCCGCCTTGGTCTTGTTGAGGTCGGCCAGAAGCTGCTGCTCCCGCAGCTTAGCCGTCTCGGCCTGAGTGTTGAGACCAGCCAGCACTTTCTCCGCTTCGACGCGGATCTGTTGGTTCAGGTCGGCGAGCTGGGAATTGAGCGCTTTGAGGCGCGGGTGATTCGGTAGCAGGGTCGTCGACAGCTGGGCGATGGTGGCCTTCAGCTGCACCTGCTGTTCGCGCAATCGCTGGATAAGATCGGAGGACAGAACCTCTGGCAGCGCATCGAGCGAGCCCCCGTTCTCCAGCGCCGCCTTCACACTGAGCGCCTTGGCCTGAGCGGCCGCGCGGTCGGCACGCACGCGTGAAAGTTCGGTCGCCATCTGCGACAATTGCTGGGTGACGAGCGCCGAATTGTTGTCGCCGAGGAAAAGGTCGGAATGCGCCCGGTACTCGGCGACCTTGGCCTCAGCGTCCTTGACCCGCTTGGTCAGATCCGTGATCTCGGGGGCAAGCCAGCTTGTCGCATCGCTGTTCGATTCCAGCTTCGCGTCCTTCTGGACGGCGATATACGTCTCCGCGATCGCGTTTGGCACGGCGGCCGCCAGCTTCGGGTCCGAAGAGGAGAAGCCTATGACGATGACGCGGGACTTCTCAACCCGATAAACGTCCAGTTTCTCGCGCATCGCGCGCAGGACCCGCTCTTCAGCCGGAATCTCGTTCGGATCGCTCTTCAGGCCGGCCAGCACGAGCGCGCGGCCGACCGTTCCGAGATGGCCGCCATTGTTGAATTCCTTGCGGGAAGCAAGGTCAAGCTGTTGAGCGACCTTCTTCAGCACCTCCGTGGAAGAAACGAGCTGGACCTGGCTGGTCACGCCCTCCTCGTCGAAGGAAGTGGAGTCCGAGTTAGCGCCGTCCGGCCGGGTGAAGACGGATTCCTGCGTCTCGATCAGGATCCGGGTCTCGCCCTTATATTTCGGGGTGGCGAACACTGCGAAGGCGAGCGCCAGCCCGGTCACGATGACGGCCACGATCAGGATGCGGAGCCAGCGCCGGGCAAGACTCGAAAAAAGAGCCCCCAGATCGACATCGACATCATTGGCGACGGATTGGATACCCGACATGAGACGACTCCAATGGAGAGTCGAACGCTAGACCGATTATGGTAACCGACGCGTTAAGACGCCGGTAAGGAAGCGTTTCCCTTGCTGAAGGAAAGGTTAACGGCGCGACGCGCCGCACGTGCACCGCCGCCGACATCCTTCCTCGCTTTACTGGCCGTTAACCTTAACGGGACGATAAGTTCGGGCAGCACCGGCATGCGGTCGGTCGTGGTAATTACAGGTGCATGTCCGGTTATGCTGCGCTCTTCCTGTCTATTCGTTGCCGTCCTGACATCTCTCTTCCTGGCGGCCTGCACGAGCTACCAGCCGGCGCCACCGGCCATGCATGCCGCGCTCGAACAGCCCTATCTACTCGATTCCGGCGACCGCATCCGCGTCACCGTCTTTGGCCAGGACGGCTTGAACAACACCTACAGTGTCGATCAGTCGGGCTACATTTCCTTCCCGCTCGTGGGCGCCATCCCGGCGCGGGGCCATACTGCCAAGCAGATGGAGGCTGCCATCGCGGCCAAACTGCGCAAGGGCTATATCCGCGACCCTGATGTTACGGTCGAGGTCGATCGCTACCGTCCCGTCTTCGTGATGGGCGAGGTCGGGGCGGCCGGACAATATTCCTATGTGCCCGGCATGACCGCGCAAAAGGCGATTGCGGCCGCCGGCGGATTCTCGCCGCGCGCCTACCAGGGCAATGTCGACGTCACCCGTACCGTCAACGGTAAGGTAATGACCGGTCGTGTAGTGATATCGGACCCGCTGCTCCCGGGGGACACGATCTATGTGCGGGAGCGGCTCTTCTAGCGAAGGCGGCCCGATGACCGCCCGGAGACCGCGGTGGTCCGCAAGCTGCGCATCGTTCACTGCTTCCGCTCGCCGGTCGGCGGCATCTTCCGGCATGTCCGCGACCTGACCGACGCGCAGATCGCCACCGGCCACGAGGTCGGAATCATCTGCGATTCGACCACCGGCGGCGACTACGAGGATGCGCTTTTCAGCGAAATGCGCGACAAGCTCGCGCTCGGCATCCACCGCACGCCGATGCAGCGCCATCTCGGTCCAGGCGACGTCGTCTCCGCATTCCGCACCTACGGACTCATCCGGCGGCTGGCGCCCGACATCCTGCATGGCCACGGCGCGAAAGGCGGAGCCTATTCGAGGCTGTTCGGCACGCTCCAGCGACTTTCCGGCCCCCGCCCCGGCCGTTTCTATTCACCCCATGGCGGCAGCCTTCACTATGACGGCGGGACGGCAACGGGAAAATTCTTCTTCTCGCTCGAGCGGGTCATGGACCGGCTCACCGATCATATCTTCTTCGTCTCTGACTATGAACGGCGGACTTTCCTCGCCCAGATCGGCGAGCCTAAAGCGGCGTCGAGCCTAGTCTACAATGGCCTCAGGCCCGATGAGTTCGAGCCGACGCCGACCGCGGAAGGCCCGGCCGATTTCCTCTTCATCGGGATGATGCGCGACCTCAAGGGTCCCGACATCTTCGTCGACGCAATCGCGAAGGCCGAAGAGAGGCTCGGCCGACGGCTCACCGCGGTCATGGTCGGCGCCGGTCACGACCGGGACAAGTATGTGCGCCAGACGGAGCGACTAGGCCTCTCCGATCGTATCCGCTTCTTCGAGCCGATGCCGGCGCGCCGCGCATTTCCGCTGGCCAAAACCGTCGTCGTCCCCTCGCGCGCCGAGGCGATGCCCTATATCGTGCTGGAAGCGCTGGCGGCCGGAAAACCGATGATCGCGACGGCCGTGGGCGGCATACCGGAGATCTTCGGCGCCGATTCATGCGCGCTGGTCAGGCCCGACGCGGGGGAGCTCGCCGAGCGGATGGCGTCCGCCGTCGGCGATCCTGCCCGGTTCAGGGCCGCGATGCCGAGCGGCTCAGACCTGCGATCTCGCTTCGGCGGCGATGTGATGGCGGGCAATATCGAGCGGGCCTATCTGGCTGTGCTCGGTATCCGGGGCGAGCGAAACCAGCTCTTATTTGATGAAAAGTCTACCAATTAATTCAATGGTTTATTAGCTGCCTTCTGGTATCCGCGCTGCGGACAGGTGGGCATACAATGAACGAAATCGATCCGTCGCTGCGTTTTTCGGCCAGCGCCATCCGTGCCTTCGACGACGGCAGCGGCTATATGGGGCACGCGCGGGGCCTGAATGCCGTGGCGCGGCAGGTGGCGGGCCAATACCGTCGCGATACCATGTCCCCCGTCATGGTCAGCGGCGTGCTGAGGCTGGTCGAGCTCGCTGTCGTCATGCTTGCCGGGGCGGCAGCCTATATTCTGCATTTCGCCCTCGCCCCGGTTTCCATCCAATATCCTGCGGTCGTTCTGGGCGGTTCCCTGCTTGCCGTGGTCCTTTTCGAATTTGCCGATGCATACCAGATGCCGACGCTTAGGCGGCCGCTCACCAATCTCGGAAAGCTCCTGATCGTATGGGCCGGCGCCTTCGCCCTGCTGGCGCTCGCCGGCTTTCTCCTGAAGGTTTCGCAGGAATTTTCCCGCGCCTGGTTCGGTGAATGGTTCGTGTCCGGCTTCGTCGCCCTCCTGGCGCTTCGCCTCGTGGTTTCGCGCCTGATGCGGCGCTGGGCCCGGAACGGAACCATGGAGCGTCGCGCCGTCATCGTCGGCGGCGGCGCCGAGGCGGAAGGGCTGATCCGCTCGGTCGAGCAGCAACCCTTCAACGACATCCGCATCTGCGGCATCTTCGATGACCGCGACGAACGCCGCTCGCCGCCTCTCGTCGCGGGCTATCCCAAGCTCGGCAATATACTCGAACTCATCGAGTTCGCCCGCATCGCCCGTATCGACATGCTGATCGTGTCGCTGCCGATGACGGCCGAGACGCGCGTCCTCTCGATGCTAAAACGGCTTTGGGTGCTTCCGGTGGATATCCGCCTGTCGGCGCATTCGAACCGGCTGCGCTTCCGCCCGCGCGCCTACTCGTTCATCGGGTCGGTGCCGATGCTCGACATATTCGACAAGCCGATCAACGACTGGGATTCGGTGGCCAAGCGCGCCTTCGACATCGTCTTCAGCCTGATAGGTATCGCGCTGTTCTCGCCGATCATGGCCGCGGCGGCGATCGCCATCAGGCTTGAGAGCAAGGGGCCGGTGATCTTTCGCCAGAAGCGGCACGGCTTCAACAACGAGGTCATCGAGGTCTACAAGTTCCGCTCGATGTATATCGACCAGTGCGACCCGACCGCCCGCAACGCGGTGGTGAAGAACGACCCCCGGGTGACCCGCGTCGGCCGCTTCATCCGCAAGACCTCAATCGATGAGCTGCCGCAATTCTTCAATTCGCTTTTCGGCAGCCTCTCGCTGGTGGGTCCGCGTCCGCACGCGATTTCGGCTCAGTCGCACAACAAGCTCTACCACGAAGTCGTCGACGGCTATTTCGCGCGCCATCGCGTCAAGCCGGGCGTTACCGGCTGGGCGCAGATCAACGGATGGCGTGGCGAGATCGATACCGACGAGAAGATCCGGATGCGCACCGAATACGATCTCGCCTATATCGAGAACTGGTCGCTCTGGTTCGATCTCCGCATCCTGCTGCTGACGCCCGTCCGCCTGCTCAACACGGAACATGCGTATTGAGCGCCATTGCACATGACGTCCCGCACCATGCGGTGAACGCCAAGCTGATCGCGCTGATCGTTTCCGGCGCTGTCTTCATCGGGGTATTCCTGTCCGGCTTCGTGATCGACGAGCCGGCTCCGTACGACCTCTACATGTCGGCGCTGATGGCGGTGTGGGCGCTGTTCGGCCTGCGCATCTCGCGTGGCATCGCCCCGCTGGTGGCGCTGCTGATCGTCTTCGACATCGGCGGCCTGATCGCCATGACGCAGATGGCCGAGCTCTATCAGACGCCGTTCTACCTGGCCGTCTCGTTCTTCCTGTCCTTCACCGCGGTCTTCTATGCCTCGGTGACAGAGTCCCGGCCCGACCTCTACCCGCTCATCTATGGAGCATGGACCGTCGGCGCGGTGGTGACGGCGCTCCTCGGCATCCTCGGCTATTTTCATGCCTTCCCGGGCGCCGACATGTTCACCCGCTACAGCCGCGCCATGGGCGCTTTCCAGGACCCCAACGTGTTCGGTCCGTTCCTGGCGCTTCCGGCCGTCTATCTCCTTCACCGCATCTTGACGGGGCGGACCCGCAATCTCCTGTTCCTGGCCCTCCCGCTTCTCATCCTCGTTATCGGCATCTTCTTGTCTTTCTCGCGCGGCGCCTGGGGCGTGCTCATCGCATCCTTCGCCATGCTCACGGCGGCGCTCTACCTGCAGAGCAATAGCGGCCGCTTCAGGCTGAAGCTCACAGTCATGGTTCTCCTCGCCGTGGCGATCGTGGTGCTTTCCGTCATCGCCATCCTGCAGATACCGGGCATGGAGGAGTTTTTCCGCTCGCGCGCGCAGCTCGAACAGGACTACGACAGCGCCCATTTCGGCCGCTTCGCCCGCTACGGATACGGCATCGCCATGGCGCTCGAACATCCGCTCGGTATCGGCGCGCTGAATTTCGGACGCATCTTCGGTGAGGACACGCACGACATTTGGCTGAAGGCGCTGCTCGACTATTCCTGGCTCGGTTTCGTCGCTTTCGCGGCGCTGGTGATATGGACGCTGGCGGCCGGGTTCCGCATCCTGCTCCGCAACCGGCCCTGGCAACCCTACCTGCTCTGCGCCTACGTCGTCTTCGTCAGCCATATCGGGCTCGGCACGATCATCGACATCGATCACTGGCGGCATGTCTATATGCTGATCGGCCTGGTCTGGGGCGCTATCGCGCTGGAACGGCGGCACCAGCACTCGCTCGCCACCGGCCGCCGAACAGCTTTCAGTTCGCCGGCGAGGCCCACGATGCGAGCCGGCGCCGCCTAAAGACCTCTCGGCCCGCCGGTCCTGCTCACCACAATGACAGACTATACACGCCCGCTGCTGGAGGCGGGCGAAGGCTACATTCGCGATACGAGCGCGCTTTCAGGCGCGTTCGCCAGGGGCTAAGGTAGGCGGCTTTCGATTCTCCCGGGGTACCGTCCATGCGTTCAGTCGAAATCCGCTCCGAGCGTTTTCCGCTGGCGCGTGCCTTCACGATCTCGCGCGGCAGCAAGACCGAGGCGGAGGTGGTCGTCTGCACGATCCGCGAGGGAAGCCATGCCGGCCACGGAGAATGCGTACCCTACGCCCGCTATGGCGAAACAATGGATTCCGTCCGCTCCGCTATCGAAGGGATTCGCGACCGGATCACGGCCGGGATGGACAGGCAAGCGCTGCTGGGCGCAATGCCGGCCGGTGCCGCACGCAACGCGGTCGACTGCGCGCTCTGGGACCTCGAGGCCAAGCTGTCCGGCCGCCCGGCGCATCTTTCCGCCGGGGAAGTCGCGATGCGCCCACTGACGACGGCCGTCACCATCTCGCTCGGCTCACCTGAAGAGATGGCCGCGGAGGCGCACACACGCGCCGACCGTCCGCTGCTCAAGGTAAAGCTTGGGGCGGGCGACGTGAATGAGCGGCTCCGGGCCGTCGCCGAAGCCGCTCCGCATGCGCGCCTGATCGTCGACGCCAACGAAGGCTGGTTGGAGGAGGATATCGAGGCCAACCTCGCGGCGGCCGCACGGTATGGCGCGGCTCTCATCGAGCAGCCGCTGCCGGCCGGAAAGGATTCGATCCTCGGCAGGATCGACCATCCGGTTCCGATCTGCGCCGACGAGAGCGTCCATCGCGCAGAGGACTTGCGAAAGCTACAGGGGCTTTACGACGCCGTGAACATCAAGCTCGACAAGGCCGGCGGCCTCACCGCCGCGATGGAGTTGAGGCGGCAGGCGCGGGGCCTGGGTTTCGGCGTCATGGTCGGATGCATGGTCGGCACATCGCTCGGCATGGCCCCTGCCCTGGTCGTGGCGCAGGATTCGGATTTCGTCGATCTCGACGGGCCGTTGCTGCTTGCCGCGGACCGTTCACCCGGCCTCGTCTACGAAGGGTCGACGGTCCAGCCCCCTGGCCCGGCGCTCTGGGGCTAGCCGGACGCAAGCCACGGCAAGGATGAAGCCCACCGCCGAAACGCCGGCCATCGTGGCGAAACTGCCGGGACCGAAGGATCGATAGAGCGGCCCGGCGGCGAGCGTGAGTATCGCAAGCAGCGTATTGTTGGCGAAATAGCTGGCGCCTTGGGCGGCGCCGATCCGCGGCTCGGGTACTGTCTCGGCGAGCATCTTCTGGGTGGCGAGGAATACGGCGGAAAAAGAGAAGGCGTGCATGCCCTGCAGGACGAAGAATCCGGCGGTGCCTGCTCCGAACGGATGCACAAGCGGAAGAAGGCCCCATCGCGCCATTCCCGCCACGGCGCCGATGGCAAGCACGAGAGGCGCGGGGACGCGGCCGAATACCCGCTGGAAAACAGCGAACATGGCGACCTCCGCCATCACCGAGAACGCCCACAGGAAGCCGATCGCCGTTCCCCCGATGCCAACCGATTCCCAGTAGATCGTGCCGAACGTGTAGAGTTGCGCATGGCTCGCCTGGGCCAGCGCCGAGGAGAGCAGGAAAAGCACGAAATAGGGGTCGCGGAAGACGGGCGCGGCGCGCGGCAGAATCTCGGCGGGATCGAGCGCGGGGCGGCGCGGCCTTCCGAGGCGCGGTGCGATCAGGCATACGAGGACGATGGTCACCAGCGCGCCGAGAAGCAGCCACGGAAATGTCTGCACGCCGGCACGGTTGATCACCCAGCCACCGAATATGTTGGCGCTCAGGAAGGAAACGGAGCCCCACACGCGCATCTTCGGATATTCCGAGCCGTAGCGCCTGACGCCCGACAGCGCGAGCGAATCGGCAAGCGGACTATGCGGCCCCCAGAAGATCGAGAAAACGAGCGAGACGCAGAGCACGAGGGAATAGACCGGCGGGAGCAGATAGCCGCAAGCGGATCCCGCCGCCAGCAGCGCCAAAAGCATCAGCACCGGCGCGCGGTCCGGCGCACGATCGGCCAGCGCCGATACGGTCGGTCCGGCTGCGACGCGCACGAACATTGGCGCCGCGATGAGAACGGCGATCTGCTCCGGGCCGAAGCCGGACTCTCTCAGCCAGAGCGGAAAATACGGAAGGTAAAAGCCGTTCGGCATGAAGACCGCGACGAAGACAAGCGACATGCGCAGCTCAAAATGGCGCGGTTTGACCTGCTGCTGGGGCGACAGGGGTGGCAGCTTCGAATCGTAAGCGGGAGTTTGCAGCGACATTGGGTGCCTGGTCGGTAGTCCGAAGCGGCGCTATCGGACCACGTGGATTAGCACGGCGATGCGCGCTTCAAAACGTCATTTCCATTAAGTCCGACGCAGGCCGACCGCCGGTGCCAAGCACGTTGGCTCTGGCACAAATACTCTCCAGGGCTTATGCGGTTGTCAGGGCGCGGGCCAGCGCTATAGCCTGCGGCGCGAAACATCGGAGGAAAACCATTGGATCTGGGCATAAGGGGCCGAAAGGCCATCGTCTGCGCGTCCAGCCGCGGTCTAGGCCGTGGATGCGCCATGGCGCTGGCGGAGGCCGGTTGCGATCTTGTCGTCAATGGCCGCGACGCGAAGGCGCTCGCCGCCACCGCGGCGGAAATCCGCGACCGCTTCGGCGTCGACGTCAAGGAGGTCGCTGCCGACGTATCGAGCGCGGAAGGCCGTCAAGCCCTGCTGGCCGCATGTGCGGTGCCCGACATCCTCGTCAACAACAATGGCGGTCCGCCTCCCAAGCCCTTCAACCAGATCGACCGCGCCGCTATCCTTGCTGGCGTCGAGCAGAACATGATCACCCCGATCGAGCTTATCCGCGCCGTCCTCGACGGCATGGCGGAACGCGGCTTCGGCCGCATCGTCAACATCACCTCGCTGTCGGTCTACCAGCCGATCCCCGGCCTCGACGTTTCTTCCGGTGCCCGCGCGGGTCTGACGGCGTTCCTCGCCGGCGTGGCACGGACCGTCGCGGCCAGGAACGTGACGATCAACAACATCCTACCCGGGAAATTCGACACCGACCGCATCCGGTCCACGCTCAAATTCAGCGCGGAAAAGGCCGGCATCTCCGAGGAGGAGCAGAAAGGGCGCATCGCCGGCACCGTGCCGGCAGGGCGGCTCGGCACACCGGAGGAATTCGGCAAGGCCTGCGCCTACCTCTGCTCTTCACATGCTGGATATATCGTCGGCCAGAACATCGTTCTGGACGGCGGATTCTTCAACAGCGCCTTTTAACGACAACCAAAGGCATGGCATTTCAATAGAGAGGAATACGTCCTTGAAACTGGTACGATTTGGAGAAAAAGGCAAAGAGAAGCCGGGCGTCATCGATCGGGAGGGGACCGTTCGCGACGTCTCCTCGCTGGTCGTCGACTATTCGCCCGAGACGATTTCGCCGTCGCTCAGGCAGAAGCTCGAGAATGCAGACCTTTCCGCCCTGCCGGCGGCGCCGAAAAACGCCCGTCTCGGGTCACCGCTGGCGCGGACGGGGCATTTCCTGGCGATCGGTCTCAACTACGCCGACCATGCAGCGGAGACCGGCGCGCCGATCCCGAAAGAACCGATCATCTTTTCGAAGGCGCCGAACTGCCTTTCCGGCCCGAACGACGATGTGCTCATGCCAAAGGGCTCGAAGAAGCTCGATTGGGAAGTCGAACTCGCGGTCATCATCGGCAAGCGCTGCGACTATGTCGAGGAGAAGGACGCGCTCGACCATGTCTTCGGTTTCGCGCTCTGCAACGACGTCTCCGAACGCGAATACCAGGCCGAACGCGGCGGCCAATGGATGAAGGGCAAAAGCGGCCCGACCTTCGGCCCGCTCGGTCCGTGGATCGCCACGGCCGACGAGATCGCCAACCCGCAGGCGCTGGACATGTTCCTCGACGTGAACGACAAGCGCATGCAGACCGGCAATACGCAGACCATGATCTTCTCGGTCGCGCATGTCGTCTCCTATCTGTCGCAATTCATGGTGCTCGACCCGGGCGACATCATCACGACAGGCACGCCGCCGGGCGTCGGCCTCGGCATGAAGCCTCCGGTCTTCCTGAAGAACGGCGACGTCATGCATCTCGGCATAGCCGGTCTGGGCGAACAGACGCAAAAGGTTGTAGCCCGCTAGATCGGGCCTGCACCAAGGGGGCGCCGCCTATGAGCGAAAAGAACGGAGAGAAATCTGTCCGCTCCGATCTCGACGAGGCGGCGCTCTTCTTCCACAAGCATCCGCGTCCCGGGAAGCTGGAGATCCAGGCGACGAAGCCGCTCGGCAACCAGCGCGACCTGGCACTAGCGTATTCGCCAGGCGTCGCCGCTCCCTGTCTCGCCATCCGCGACGAGCCCTCGCTCGCCGCCGACTACACCAGTCGCGCCAACCTTGTCGGCGTCGTCTCCAACGGCTCGGCCGTCCTCGGCCTCGGCAATATCGGACCGCTGGCCTCCAAGCCCGTCATGGAGGGCAAGGCCGTCCTCTTCAAGAAATTCGCCGGCATCGACGTCTTCGACATCGAGATCAACGCGCCGGAGATCGAACGGATGGTCGAGACCGTGGCGGCGCTCGAGCCCACCTTCGGCGGAATCAATCTCGAGGACATCAAGGCGCCCGAGTGCTTCGAGGTGGAGGAGCGGCTGAAGGCGCGCATGGCCATTCCGGTCTTCCACGACGACCAGCACGGCACGGCGATTATCGTCGCGGCGGCCGTGCTGAACGGATTGGAGCTTGCCGGCAAGAAGATCGAAGAGGTCAAGATCGTCACCTCCGGCGCCGGCGCGGCGGCGCTCGCCTGCCTCAACCTCCTGGTTTCGCTCGGTGCGCGCCACGACAATATCTGGGTCACCGACCGGCACGGCGTCGCCTATAGGGGCCGTGTCGAGGAGATGGACCGCTGGAAGGACCCCTACGTCAAGGACACGAACGCGCGGACTCTGGGCGACGTGATCGGCGGGGCGGACGTGTTCATGGGCCTTTCGGCGGCGGGCGTACTGAAACCCGAGCTCCTGGCCGAAATGGCGGAGAGGCCGTTGATCCTGGCGCTGGCCAATCCGGTGCCTGAGATCATGCCGGAACTGGCGCGCAAGGCGCGGCCGGACGCGATGATCTGCACGGGCCGCTCCGACTTCCCCAACCAGGTCAACAACGTGCTGTGCTTCCCCTATATCTTCCGGGGGGCGCTCGACTGCGGCGCGACGGCCATCAACGAAGCCATGAAGATGGCGGCTGTCCGCGCCATAGCAGGGCTCGCTCGCGAGGAACCGTCCGATGTAGCCGCGCGCGCCTACAGCGGCGAGACGCCGACTTTCGGGCCGGACTACCTCATCCCCTCGCCTTTCGATCCGCGCCTGATTCTGAGGATAGCCCCGGCCGTCGCGGAGGCCGCCGCCGAGAGCGGAGTGGCAACGCGACCCATCACCGACGTGGACGCCTATATCGACCGGCTGAACCGCTTCGTGTTCCGCTCTGGCCTGATCATGAAACCCGTCTTCTCCGCTGCGAAGGACGGCGGCGCCAAGCGTGTGATCTACGCCGACGGCGAGGACGAGCGCGTGCTGCGCGCCGCGCAGGTGGTACTCGAGGAAGGCATCGCCACGCCGATCCTGATCGGCCGCCCGCATGTCATCGAGAGCAGGCTGAAGCGCTACGGCCTCAAGATAAGGCCGCAGGCGGACTTCGAGATCATCAATCCCGAGGACGACCCCCGCTATCGCGACTATGTCGATCTGCTGGTTCGGTTGGCCGGACGCCGCGGGGTGACGCAGGAGGCCGCGCGCACGATGGTGCGCACCAACAATACGGTGATCGCCGCGCTCGCCATGATGCGCGACGAGGCCGACGCCATGATCTGCGGTCTGGAGGGCCGCTACGAGCGGCACCTGCGCAATGTCGACCTGATCATCGGGCGCAAGTCCGGGACATGCAATCTCTCGGCGCTGTCGATGCTGATCTCGCAGCGCGGCATCACCTTTTTCACCGACCCTTACGTCAACCTCGATCCGAGCGCCGAAGAAATCGCCGAGGTCACCAAGCTGGCCGCGGCGGAGATCCGGCGCTTCGGGCTGGAGCCCAAGGCGGCGCTGCTTTCACACTCGAACTTCGGTTCCAAGGACTCACCCTCGGCGCTGAAGATGCGTGAAGCGGCGGCGATCCTGAAGCGCATCGCCCCCGACATGGAAACCGACGGCGAGATGCATGGCGACGCGGCGCTCGACGAGAGCCAGCGCCAACGCGTATTTCCGCACTCGACGCTGAAGGGTGAGGCGAATCTCCTGGTTTTCCCGAACCTTGACGCCGCCAACATCACGCTCAACACCGTCAAGGCGATGCTCGACGCGCTTCACGTCGGTCCGATCCTGCTCGGCCCGGCGCGGACGGCGCACATCTTGACGCCGTCCGTTACGTCTCGCGGCGTCGTCAACATGACGGCGCTGTCGGTCGTGGAGGCATCGCAGAATTCGCAGGAATTGGCCAGGCGGTAGAAGATTCCGACGCCTGGTCTGCTTCCGGCTCCGCTAATCCGACGTACCGACGACGTTCTGGTCGTAGTCGATCAACGAGCCGGTTATGACGCCTGAATGAGGGCTAAGCAGATAACAGACGAGGTCGGCCAGTTGATCGGGCTTGACCAGCTGGCCCATCGGCACCGAGGCCTCGGCCTTCGCCAGCCAATCGTCCGAAGCTCCGTGCCATTTCTTCTGCACCTCGTCCTCGCCGGGCGTGTCCATCCAGCCCGGCATGACGGCGTTGCAGCGGATGCGCTTCGAACGGTAGCCATAGGCGACATTCTTCGTCAGGGTCGCCAATGCACCCTTGGATGAGGAATAGGGCGCGAGGAAAGGCTGGCCGCCATGGCCGGACATCGACAGCACATTGACGATCGATCCGGGTTCGCCGGCGTCGACCAGGGCCTTGACGACGCCCTGCATCAGGAAGAACGGCCCGCGCACATTGATGGCGAAAAGCCTGTCGAAGACGTCCGGCGTCGTGTCGAGCAACGACCCGCGTTCCGATGAGCCGGCGGCATTGGCAAGCGCGTTGATGGAGCCGAAAGCCGACAACGAAGCCTCGATGACGCGTCGGCAATCCTCAACCTTGCCGAGGTCGGCGGAGACGAAGCGGACATCGGCGCCAGAGGCGGAAAGCTCGGCAACAGCCTTCCTGCCTTTATCTTCCGAGCGGCCGACCAGCACCAGCTTGCGGCAGCCCTCCTCGACAAGACGGCGGGCGATGGCGAAGCCGATCCCCTGCCCGCCTCCCGTTACGATCGCCTTCGTCGTCTCGTTGCGGCGGACGAGATCGGCGCCGCTCAAAGGTCCAGCTCCGACATCTTCACGGTACGGCCTTCCCTGACCGAACGCAGCGCGGCTTCCGCCATGGCGAGCGCGATCAACCCGTCCTCGCCTGTCGGCGACGGCTTGCGCCCCTTCTCGACCGCCTCGACAAAGGTGGCGATCTCATTGGCATAGGCCTCCGTATAGCGTGTCATGAAGAAGTCGTGCAGCGGCGGGCGGGTATAGCCGGCGCCGGTCGCCACCTCGATCGAGACCGGCCGCTGGTTCTCCGCCGCCACCATGCCCTTCGAGCCGTGCACCTCGATGCGCTGGTCGTAGCCATAGGTGGCGCGGCGCGAATTGGAAATGGTGCAGTGCCGGCCCCCGGCGGTGGTGATGATGACGCTCGCCGAATCGTAGTCGCCGAGCTTGCCGATCTTCTTGTCGACCAGCACCGAGGCCTGCGCCGTCACGGTAGCCGCCTCCTCGCCGAGCAGGAAGCGCGCCATGTCGAAATCGTGGATCGTCATGTCCTTGAAGATGCCGCCGGAGCGCGTGATGTATTCCGCCGGCGGCGCGCCCGGATCACGCGAGACGATCTGCACCATCTCCACCTTGCCGATCGCCCCGTCGTCGATCGCCTTGCGCACGGCCATGAAATGCGGGTCGAAGCGGCGGTTGAAGCCAACCATCAGGGTGGCCTTTTCCTGTTTGACGACCGTCATGCAGGTCTTGACGCGGCCGATGTCGAGGTCGATCGGCTTCTCGCAGAAGATCGCCTTGCCGGCGCGAGCGGCGCGCTCGATGAGATCGGCATGGGTGTCGGTCGGCGAGCAGATGGCGACGGCCTCGACGTCCCTGGCGCCGAGGATCGCGTCAACCTCGGCGACCTTCCCGCCGGTGGATTTGGCCAAAGCGGCTGCGGCCGCCGGGTCGGCGTCGGCAATGTAGAC
>JBQCFA010000423.1:0-8123 GCA_051959695.1 Rhizobiaceae bacterium | reverse complement strand
ATCCTCATCGTCGAATTCGCAAACCAGTTGCGCGATCGCGGCCTTGGGGTCCGGCAGGCAATAGAGAATGCGGCGAGCATTCGCCTGCGTCCGGTCATGATGACCATGATCTGCACCATCCTCGGTGGCCTGCCGCTGGTTCTGGCCAAGGGAGCGGGAGCGGAGGCGCGGATCTCGCTTGGCTGGGTGATCGTCGGCGGGCTGGGGCTCGCCGCCGTCTCGACTCTCTACCTGACGCCGGTCGCCTATCTTCTTCTTGCCCGCTTCACCAGCCCCAAGGTCGCGGAGGAGGCAAGGTTGCACCGCGAGCTGGAAGCGGCTTCCGGCAAGCCGCCGAAGGAGGAAGGCCCTCTCCCGGAACCGGGCGAGTAAGCCCCAGAAAATATCGACCAGGCCTTGGGTACAGAGGACTCCGGATGGAATTCCGCTCCATGACGCGGTATCCGTCCACGCACGCTGGATTTCTTGAGAAGGCTGTACCGCAGCCATGTCGGCGACAGTGGATCATCGAGCCGGAAAGCGGGCGGAAACGTTGCCGACCGGCGACGGCAGGTTGCCGGCTGGATGGCTGCGACGATGCTTCCATTGGTCGAGAGGCACCGCTGTCGCACTGGCCTTGATTTCGGGATGTGCGACGCCGCATTTCGATCCTGACGATCCCGGCCAGGTCTCCGGAAGGCTGATGGTCTTCTGGGATGGCGAAGACAGGTTCATCTACTACCCGCTTCCCGGCGATCCCCTGACTTACCGCCTGCCGCAGGCGATTGCTGCCCGAACGCACATCGACAGCATCCGGCCTGGCGCCATCTATACCGATGGCGGATCGATCCCGCGCCCGGTACGCAGCGTCGTCGGCTTCTCCCCCTGGGGATACGGGCCCGCCTATGTCGTTCACGACTGGTTGTTCGCGGCCCACCACTGCATCGAGACGGGGCAACTCGACAGCCTCGCCCCCGCCGACCGGGAAGAAGCGGCGAAGATAGAAAATGTCGATTTCCAGTCTTCCGCGGACCTTCTGGCGTCGGTCATCGCGGCGCTGATCAGGCAGCGGCTCGTGCCGCCGCGCAGTCTCGCGCCAGGCGCCATCTATACGGCGGTGGATTCGTTCGTTGCGCGCAACCTCTGGGATTCGCGAAATCCGCGCTCATGCGGCGCGGTGGACAAGAAAACGCTGGACGACATCGCAGACCAGCTTCGCCGCCGATCGGTAAAGGCGCTCGCGCCAAATGCGCTCAATCGGCCGCCCTATCTCATCTACGACCGTCAATATTGAGCACCGCCTCAGGGCTTGAGGATGAGCTTGCCGACCGTACCCCGGGAATGGATGCGCTCCAGCACCTCGGCGGCGTCAGCGAGGGGATAGACGCCTTCGATCAACGGCTTGACCTTTCCCTCCATGTACCAGCCGACCAGTTCTTTCATGTTGGCCTGGAAATTTTCCGGCTCCCGGCGCGTAAAATCGCCCCAGAAGACGCCGACGACGCTGTAGCCCTTGACCAGGGCCAGATTGACCGGAAGCTGCGGAATGCGCCCCGAGGCGAACCCTATGACGAGCAATCGCCCTCCCCAGGCCATCGAGCGCGACAGCGCGTCGAAGGCGTCGCCACCGACAGCGTCATAGGCGACGTCGACGCCTTTGCCGCCGGTCGCCTCCTTCAGCGCGTCCTTGAGGTTTTCGTAGCCCAGCGTCTGGTCGGCTCCCGCGTCCCGCGCGATCTTCCGCTTCGCCTCGCTGGAGGCGACCCCAATCACCCGCGCGCCCATGATCTTGCCGATCTGGACGGCGGCAACGCCGGTCGCGCCCGAAGCGCCGAGCACGCAAAGCGTCTCGCCGGACCGCAACTGGCCACGCTGCTTCAGCGCATAGTGCGAGGTCGAATAGCCGCACAAGAGCGCGCAGGCGTCGCCCGCGTCCAGTCCGTCCGGCAGTTTCATGACGGAACGCTCCGGCGCTCCGACCTTCTCGGCATAGGAACCAAGCGATAGCATGGCGGCAACCCGGTCGCCGAGCTTGATCTCCTTTACTTGGGCTCCCGCGGCGACCACGCGCCCCGCGACTTCCATTCCCGGCACGAAAGGCGTCGCCGGCTTCATCTGGTAGAGGCCCTGGACAAGCAGCCCGTCCGGATAGTTCACTCCAATGGCTTCTGCCTCGATGACGACGGTATCGCCGGAAGCTTCCGGTTCGGGCCAGTCGGCATAGACGAGATTTTCTATCGGCGCGAATTCCCGCGCCACAATCGCTTTCATGCTTCTCCTTTCCCTCCCTCGGAGGGGAATCCTCAGACTTTTTCCTGCGTGTATTTTTTCAGTTCGGCCCGTGCCACCTGCCGCCTGTGTACCGCGTCGGGGCCGTCGGCCAGGCGAAGCGTCCTCAGATGCGTCCACGAACGCGCCAGCGGCGTATCCTGGCTGATCCCCTGCCCGCCATACATCTGCACCGCCTCGTCGGTGATCTTGAGCGCGATACGCGGCGCCACGACCTTGATCTGGCTGATCCAGGGTGCGGCGGCGCGCGCGTCGCCCTGGTCCATCATCCAGGCCGCCTTGAGACAAAGCAGCCTCGCCATCTCGATCTCCATGCGCGCTTCTGCGATGATGTCGTAGTTGGCGCCGAGCTTGGCCAGTGGCTGGCCGAACGCCTCGCGGCGAAGGGCCCTGGTGCACATCAGCTCCAGCGCCTTCTCCGCCTGCCCGATGGCGCGCATGCAGTGGTGGATGCGGCCCGGCCCGAGCCGGCCCTGCGCGATCTCGAAGCCGCGCCCGATCCCGAGCAGCAGGTTGGAGGCAGGTACGCGTACATTCTCGAACTTCAGATGCAGGTGGCCGTGCGGGGCGTCGTCGTCGCCGTAGACCCGCATGGCCCTCAGCTTGGTTATCCCCGGCGTGTTCGCCGGCACCAGGATCATCGAATGCTGTCGGTGCTTAGGTCCATCGTTCGGCGTCTTCACCATGGCGATGTAGATCGTGCAGCGCGGATCGCCCGCGCCTGAAGACCACCATTTCTCGCCGTTCAGCACATATTCGTCGCCGTCGAGCACGCAACTCATCGAGATATTCGTGGCATCGGAGGAGGCGACGTCCGGCTCCGTCATCAGATAGGCGGAGCGGATTTTGCCGTCGAGGAGCGGCGCCAGCCATTTCTCCTTGTGCTCCTCGGTCCCGTATCGTTCCAGCACTTCCATATTGCCGGTGTCCGGGGCCGAGCAATTGAAGGTCTCCGCTCCGAGATGTGCCTTGCCCATTTCCTCGGCGAGATATGCGTATTCGACGGTACTCAGCCCGTAGCCGCGCTCCGAACCGGTCAGCCAGAAGTTCCACAAGCCTCGCTCGCGCGCTTTCGCCTTCAGGCCTTCGAGTATCTCCGTCTGCCGCCGGCTGTACGACCAGCGGTCGCCGTTCTTTCCAACCTCGGCAAGGAACTCCTCGTCGAGCGGTATGATCTCCTCGCGGACCATACGGCTGACCTTTTCGTGCAATGGCTTCAGCCGCTCCGTCATGCCGAGATTCATTTCCGAACTCATGGATTCCCTTCCCTCGCGCCCAGGCCATGCATGGCGAAGGCCACGATCTGTTTTGCAATATCTTCGATATCCCGCATCGTCTCGCCGGCGCGGGGTGAATACCAGAATATGGGCGAATTGAGCGTCATGAAGACCAGCTGGTTGGCGATTCCGAGATTCTCGAACGCCATGTCACCGTCGTCCCGCGCCTTTGCCAGAAGGTCGCGGAAGATCTCGCTGTAACGCGAGCGCGATTCGATAAGCTCGGCGAAAACCGACCGCTGTTCAGGCGTCGTCGCGCCGCGCAGGTGCATCTCCACGCCTTCCCACACGACCCGCTGGAACTGCTGGGTCGCGATCATCTGGACAACATGGACGAAAGCCATTTTCCGCCAGCGCTCCATCGCCCTTTCGCCACCACTGCGAAACGGCAGGATCGCCTGGTAATTCATCTCCATTCCGGAACGGAACACGTCGGCGAAAAGATCGGATTTGGAGGAATAGTGGTGATAGATCCTGCCCTTGGTGGCGCCGAGCCGGCGCGCCACGTCGTCGATCGAAGTTGCCGCATAGCCGCGCGCCATGAAACAATGAGCCGCCGCTTCCAGAATGTCCGCGCGCGAACTGTCGGGCGTATGATCCCGGACGCTGAGCGCCATCCGCCTGCCATCCTCCAACTTTTGCCGATCGTGTGTCTGTTCCGCCGACGGGAAAAAGCGGAGCTGATCAACGTCGAAAGGATGAACATACTACCGGGTATGTTGTCAACGCGTGCGGCTGTCTATAGCTATGAGCCGGAGAGGCATTCATCGTGTTGGAACGATCCGGCTAGCAGAGGGAGAAACATGTCCTATCTCGAAGAGCTTTTTTCGGTCACCGGTAAAAAGGCGCTCGTCACCGGCGCCGCGACCGGTATCGGCCGCATGGCGGCCACGGCGCTCGTCGAGGCGGGAGCGGACATTATGATCGCCTCGCGCAAGGGCGAGGACTGCCAACGCGTCGCGGGCGAGTTGAACAATCTCGGAGCGCCGGGGAAGGCCGAAGGCTTCAAAGGCGACGTCGGCAGCGAGGAAGGCGTGCTGGCGCTGGCCGAAGAGGTCGGAAAGCGCACTGACAGGCTCGACATTCTCATCAACAACGCCGGCCTGTCCTGGGGCGCGCCGCTGGAGGAATTTCCCTACCAGGCCTGGGCGCGTGTCCTTAACGTCAACGTCACTGGCCTCTTCCACCTGACCCGGGAACTGCTGCCGCTTCTGGTCAAGGCCGCCAGGCACGACGATCCAGCCCGCATCATCAATCTCGGCTCCGTAATGGGGACCCAGCCGATGGCCGACGGCGCCTATTCCTACACGGCCTCCAAGGCAGCCGTGCACCACCTCACGCGGACGCTCGCCAACGAGTTCGCCGAGAAGTTCATCACCGTCAACGCCTTCGCGCCGGGCCCTTTCCAGAGCCGCATGACGGCCTTCGCGACCGACAGCGAACAGAAAGCCGCTACCGTGGGAAGCCACGTACCGCTGCGCCGCATCGGGGCTCCGAGTGACATCGCTGGGGCGACGCTCTATCTTTGCTCCCGGGCCGGCTCCTACGTGACCGGCGCGATCCTGCCGATAGACGGCGGCGAATCGGTCAACCATGGGATGAGATTGTTCAAGGACGTCAGATAGGGCGGCGGGACAAGCGACACACATGTCGGGATACAAGTTGGAACCTGTCTCCGTGGACGAGGTAAAAGCCGCGGTAGGCAAGGAGGTCGGTGTTTCGCCCTGGCGCCAGGTCACCCAGGAGATGATTGACCAGTTCGCCAACGCCACCGACGATCACCAGTTCATCCATGTCGACCCGGAGCGTGCTGCAAGCGAGACGCCTTTCGGCGGCACCATCGCGCACGGCTTCCTGTCGCTCTCGCTGCTGTCGACCTTCGCTTTCGAGACGCTGCGCCCGATCAGGGGAGCAGGCATCGGCATCAACTACGGCTTCGACAGCGTCCGCTTCCAGGCGCCGGTAAAGACCGGCTCGCGCGTGCGCGCGCGCTTCGTCCTGGCCGATCTGAATGTCCGTCCGTCCGGCTGGATTCAGTCGAGCTACGACGTGACCATCGAGATCGAGAAATCGAAGAAGCCGGCGCTCACCGCACGCTGGCTCACATTGACCGTGCTCGAACGCAAGGAAGAGACGGCCTGAGCACATGAACAAGCCCGACGCCAATACCATCGACCCGGCCGCCCTCGGTCCCTATCTGGAGGCGAATGTGCCGGGCTTTTCCGGGCTGGAAGCGATCGAAAAGTTCAATTCCGGACAGTCCAACCCGACTTATCTCTTGCGTGCCCGGAGCGGCAGATACGTGCTGCGCGCCAAGCCGCCGGGCGAGCTTCTCAAATCCGCCCATCAGGTGGATCGCGAATACCGCGTCATGAAGGCTCTGAAAGGCACGAAGGTGCCCGTGCCCGACGCGTTTTTCCTGGCGCCGGAAGACTCCGCGATCGGCCGGATGTTCTTCGTCATGGGGTTTCTCGACGGGCGCATCTTCTGGGACCCATCCCTACCGGAACTCTCTACGAATGCAGAGCGCGCCGCCATCTACGACGCCATGAACGGCACACTGGCGGCCCTTCACGATATCGACGTGGAAAATGCCGGCCTTGCCGATTTCGGCCGGCCAGGCAGCTATTTCAAACGTCAGCTTTCACGCTGGACCAGCCAGTACCGGGCATCGGAAACCGGCGCCGTCGCCGACATGGACCGTCTGATCGCCTGGCTCGAGACGAACCTGCCCCCCGACGACGGCATCGTTTCGCTCGTCCATGGGGACTACCGGCTGGACAATATGATCTTCGCGCCGGATCGACCGGAGATCCTCGCCGTTCTCGACTGGGAGCTTTCCACGCTCGGCCACCCCTATGCCGATCTCGCCTACCAGTGCATGCAATGGCGGCTGCCGCACAGCTCGGGCTTCAAGGGCCTTGGCGGGATCGACCGCTCGGCGCTCGGCTTGCCTTCGGAAGAGGAATATGTCGCCCGCTACTGCCAGCGCCGCGGGCTCGCCGGCATCGACAACTGGACATTCTACCTGGCGTTTTCCTTCTTCCGCTTGGCCGCGATCTGCCAGGGCGTCTACAAGCGCGCGCTAGACGGCAACGCCTCCAATCCCGAGAAGGCCCGGACCTATGGCGAGGCGGTGAAGCTCCTTGCCGGGCTCGCCATCGAACTTCTCGACCGAGACCGGTAAGCTGCGGGTTGACGCTGTGCCTACCTGTCGTTGGGTTTTCCCGGCTTGCTCGGCTGAGTGACGGAAACCGGATCGCTTGCCGGGAAGGTGTCCTCAAGCCCCTCTTCCAGCTCTTCCTCGTTCTCCTTGCGCCGTTTTTCCTTCTCGTAGGAACGCACTGCCGCGGATTGCTTCGGTGATTTTTCAGAAACAGGTTTGTTTGCCATGTCGGGCTCCTCGCGGTCTGCGGCGAAAACCTTTCTGGCGCGGGATGGTTCCCGTGATCAGGACACGTCCCGAGCGGCTTCCGCGAGAAAAGTGAAAGCATAATCCGAGAAGGAGCGCCAGCATTCGACCCGGAAGGCGTCGGTCGCGGTCCGCAAAAGCACGATCTCGATCTTGCCCAGCACCGTTCTCGCCGCCGCGCCGACCGGGAAGGCGGCAAGGGACAGGTCGCGCGGACAACCTGCGCTGAGCACGTCTTCGGCGCCCGGTCCGGAAACCAGGATCGCGACGTTGCGGTGTGAAATATCGACCGCCGAATGGAGCGCTTTGACCTTTTCGCAATCCACGACGGGATCCTTGCCGGCCGTATCGATCACCAGCCATTCGTCAGGCCCGAGCCAGAGCGCGGCGCGCCCTCCTTTTCCGGTGAATTCGCCGGCCTTCCCATAGGCCGAGCCGAGCGGCTGCTCCGGCAGCTTGAGACCGAGCCCCCGCGACAGGCCGCCGAGCGATTCCGCCGGCGCCCTGAGCGAGATACGGTGCGCCGGCCCGGCCGGCGCTATGGTTACCCGCTCCGTGTTCTTGCCACGGCCTTCCAGCACATGGGCGCGGGCCGCGCCTTCCGCTGGTTTCGTTGCAGCCTTAGCCATTCAGCCGCGCCCCCGTCTCGTCGTAGAACACCGTGCCCGTCACTTCGACCTCGATGGTGCGGCCCGGCATGGGCACGTAGAGCGTCTCGCCCATCCTGCCGCGGCCATCCTTCAGCAACGCCAGGGCGATCGAGCGGCCGCAATTCTCCGACCAATAGGACGAGGTCACGTGGCCGATCATCTTCATCGGTATAGCCTGCTTCGGGTCGGCGACGATCTGCGCGCCCTCCTCCAGCACCGTCTTCGGATCTTTCGTCTTCAGGCCGACGAGTTGCTTGCGCCCGTCTGCCACGAGGTCCGGCCGATTCATGCCGCGGATGCCGACGAAATCCGTCTTCTTCTTGCCGACCGCCCAGGAGAGCCCGGCATCGTCCGGTGTCACGGTTCCGTCCGTATCCTGCCCGACGATGATGTAGCCCTTCTCCGCGCGCAGCACGTGCATCGTCTCGGTGCCGTACATGCAGGCGCCGTGCTTCTGGCCTTCCTTCCAGATGGCCTCCATCACCTCCGGCCCGTAATCCGACGGCACGTTGACCT
>JBQCFA010000422.1:0-3200 GCA_051959695.1 Rhizobiaceae bacterium | reverse complement strand
GGAAGGCTATCTCGAAGGCTTCGCCAACATCTACGCTGAGGCGGCGCGCGCGATCCGCGCGGCGCGTCGCAAAGGCGGCAAGCCCGCGAAGGACGTGATCTTCCCGACGGTAGAGGACGGCGTCGAGGGCGTCGCCTTCATCGAAGCCTGCGTCAACTCATCGAAGAAGAATGGCGCCTGGACGAAGCTTTGAGCGGCAGGGTCGATCTCTCCGCCGTCTATCGCGGCTATATCGATTGCCTTAACGGGCAGGACTGGCCTAGCCTCGGCCAATTCGTCCACGAGGACGTGCATTACAACGGCAAGCGCATCGGCCTTTCCGGTTATCGCGACATGCTGGAGAACGACTATCTCCAGATTCCCGATCTTCGCTTCAACATTGACCTGCTCGTCGCCGATCCGCCCTGGGTCGCGGCGCGGCTGGCCTTCGATTGTACGCCGAAGGGGATGTTCCTCGGCCTACCGTTGAACGGACGCAGGGTCTCCTTCTTCGAGAATGTGTTCTACGGTTTCAGGGACGGCAGGATAGAGGACGTCCGCTCCATCATCGACAAAGTCGCCATCGAGACATGGCTCGAGGGCTTTGGCCGCTGAACGCCCGTCCGCGCCAGCCCGCGAGCGACATCGCCGGCAAGCGCGAGAACCCGCAATGGGCCGCGCGTCAAATCAGCCGACACGCGAAGAATCGCGCGTCGCCTCTCCGCATCCCGGTTTTCCGCCCTAGATGGACGGCATGCACGGAACGGAGACATGAACGCAGCAGACCCGCGGCCGCTTGCCGATCTCGACCTCGACCTCCTCGCGCCGGAACGCACGGCATTCTTCCTGGATTTCGACGGTACCCTGGCGGAGTTCAACGAGGATCCGTCAGCGGTATTCCTGCCGGATCGCGAACGCCGGTCGCTCTCGCTCCTGGCGGATGCGGCGGAGCGCGCGGTGGCGATCGTCTCGGGCTGAGCCGTGGCCGACATCGACCGCATGCTTCACCCGCTGAAGCTGCCGGTGGCCGGCGTGCATGGGCTGGAGCGGCGCAGCGCGGAAGGGGAAATGTCCCGGGTGGCGATACCGGAGGAGCCCCTCTTCGCGGCGCGTTCGCGGCTGCAGGCAATAGCGCGTCTTCATCCAGGCCTTCTCGTCGAGGAAAAGCCGGGATCGGTGGCGCTGCATTTCCGCCGCCGTCCGGAGCTCGAACCCCGTTGCCTGGAGATCGCGCGCGGCATCGCGAAAGATAACACCGAGCTTCGCGTCCTGCGCGGAAAGATGGTCATCGAGTTCAAGGCGGGCAACGCGACGAAGGCCGACGCGGTCGCCGCTTTCCTGACGGAAGAGCCGTTTCGAGGCCGGCAGCCGTTCTTCGCCGGCGACGACGCCACGGACGAGGACGTGTTCGCCAGCATTCGGGAATCGCAAGGGATTTCCGTGAAGGTCGGGCCTGGCGCGACGAAAGCGGCATACCGAGCCCGCGGCATCGACGAATTTCGCGACTGGCTTGCCCGGCTCGCCAAAAGGCTCAAGGAAGAGGAAAGGGGAAGTACGGCCGCGCGGAACTGAGCGGCCATCGCGAAAAGATTTCAGTGGGTCGGAAGGGACATGGAATGAGAAGGCTCGTGGTCATATCGAACCGCGTCGCCGATTTGCGCAAGACGACACAGACCGGCGGGCTGGCCGTCGGCCTGGCCGACGCCGTGAAGGAGCGCGGCGGCGTCTGGTTCGGCTGGAGCGGAAAGAAGCGCAAGGAACCTGGCGAGCCCAGGGTCGACAAGATAGGCAAAGTCACGCAGATCTCCGTGGATCTGACGCCTGAAGACTATGCCGCCTACTACATCGGCTTCTCCAATTCCGTGCTGTGGCCGCTCTTCCACTACCGGCTCGACCTGGTCGATTTCCAGCCGGCCTTCTTCGAGGGCTACAAGCGCGTCAACGAGAAATTCGCCGACACCATCCTTCCCTATCTCGAGCCAGACGACCTCGTCTGGGTGCATGACTACCACCTGGTGCCGCTGGCGACGGAGTTGCGAAGGCGCGGCTGTCGGCAACATATGGGCTTTTTCCTGCACATACCCTTTCCGCCCCCCGATCTGCTTGCCGCGGCGCCGGATCACGAATGGCTGGTGCGCTGCCTGTGCGAATATGACCTGGTCGGTTTCCAGACCCGGGCGGACCTTGGGAATTTCCGCCGCTACGTCGAGGAACAGATCGGCGGCAGTCCGGTCGCCGACGATGTCCTCAAGGTCGGCGGCCGTATTTGCCGGGCGGGGGCTTTCCCCATCGGCATTGATGTCGGCCAGTTCAAGGAGCTCGCCGGTACGGCGTCGGAGGAGGTGTCGATCGACAAGATGCGGCGGCAGGTGCTCGGTCGCAAGCAGATCATCGGCGTCGACCGGCTCGACTATTCGAAGGGCCTGCCGGATCGCTTCAAGGCCTTCGAGCGGCTCCTGGAGCTGCATCCGGAGATGCAAAAGAAGGTGACGCTGCTGCAGGTCGCGCCCTCCTCGCGGCAGGAGGTGCAGTCCTATGCCGACATCAAGGAGGAGCTTGCCGGCCTTTCCGGTTCCATCAACGGCCGCTTCGCGGATTTCAACTGGACGCCGATCCGCTACATCCAGCGCAATGTGCCGCGCGACAAGCTCGCCGCGCTCTTCCGTGCCAGCCAGGTCGGCTTCGTCACGCCGCTGCGCGACGGCATGAACCTGGTGGCCAAGGAATTCGTCGCCGCGCAGGACATGGAGGACCCGGGCGTGCTCGTGCTGTCGCAGTTCGCCGGGGCGGCGGAAGACATGGCCGAGGCGCTGATCGTCAACCCGTATGATATCGACGCCATGGCCGAAACCCTGTTTCGCGCCCTGCGGATGCCGGTCGAGGAGCGGCGCGAGCGGCAGAAGGCGCTCTTCGCGCGCATAAGCGGGCAGGATGCGCGCGCCTGGCTGAACAGCTTCCTGGAGGCGCTGGAAGACATCCGGAAGGCGGATCGCGCGGCTTGACCTCGCCCCGGGTGGTCCGATGGGGGAACGAGTGTCCCGCGCCGGCGTTGAGCTTGCTCTCTCAAGGAGCAAAACAATGCAGGCCGCCAAAGACAGAGCGGGGCACAGATCGCCTTCGGAAGGACGCGACAGGAAAAGCAATGCCGACCCGGCCAGGAAGCGACGGACCATCGAGCCCGTCGAAGGCGCACAGACCGGATCGGAAGGGCTCGGCTATCT
>JBQCFA010000421.1:0-5319 GCA_051959695.1 Rhizobiaceae bacterium | reverse complement strand
AGACCCTCGCGGTCGCATGTCAGCGTCTTATGCCCTTCCTGCCAGCCGCGAATGTTGCATACCGCCAACAACCGCTCGAAATGCGGAAGTATCATCCCCAAGCACCCGCTTCAAAGTTTCCCCAATTCCTATGCTATCAAGAACAATCCTCAATTTAAAGTATATTTTGTGCCCGGGTCGGCGACTATTCTGGATTGTGCCAAGGCGGCGCTTGCGGCCGCGCGGGTTTATGGCGCGCGCCGCAGCACGCGGCGGACGACTTCGTCCGTCGAGTTCCGCCATTCAGTCGCGTGCCAGCCGAAGGCGGCGGCGAACTTTTCCGTGGATAACCGCGAGTTGGCGGGGCGGCTGGCCTTCGTCGGATAGTCGGCGGTAGCTATGTCGCGCACCCGCGCATTCGGGCCGCCGAGACGCGCGCTCGTCTCCAATATGTGGCGGGCGAAGCCACTCCAGTTCGTCGCCCCGGCGCCGGCCAGATGATAGACGCCATAGGCGGAGAAACCCGCGCTTGCATGCAGCCGGCCGGCCGCGAGCAGCACCGCGTCGGCGATGTCGAGGGCGGAGGTCGGATTTCCCCATTGATCCGAAACGACGGCGATCTCGTCGCGTTCGGCCGCGAGCCGCAGCATCGTCCGGACGAAATTGCTGCCGAAGGGCGAATAGACCCATGCCGTGCGCAGGATGAGATGATGCGGATTGGCCTCCGCGACCATGCGTTCGCCGGCCAGCTTGGAGACGCCGTAGACGCCGCGCGGCGCGGGCTCGCGGTCCTCGCCGTAGGGGGCGTCGGCCTCGCCGTCGAAGACGTAGTCGGTCGAGAGGTGGATGATCGGGACGCCGATGCCGGACGACGCCTCCGCCACGGCGCCGGCGCCCAGGGCGTTGACGGCGAAGGCCAGATCGGGCTCCTCCTCGGCCCGGTCGACGGCGGTATAGGCGGCGGCGGAAACCACGACATCCGGGCGGACGGCGCGAATCGCGGGCGCGATCGTCTCGGGACGGGCGAGATCGAAGTCGGGACGGCCGATCCGCACCACCTCGATGTCGATGCCGGCGCGCTCGGCAAGGCTTCGGGCGACCTGGCCGTCGCGGCCGGTGACGAGCAGCCTCACGCCGCGCCTTTCTTCAGCCCGCCGAGCCTCTGGCCCGAATAAAGCTGGCTGCGGATCGGTCCCCACCACCACTCGTTCGCCAGATACCAATCGACGGTAAGCGCCAGGCCCTCCTCGAACGTCACCGACGGCTTCCAGCCGAGTTCGCGCTCGATCTTGGTGGCGGCGATGGCATAGCGGCGGTCGTGGCCCGGCCGGTCGGTGACGAAGGTGATCAGTTCCTCGTGGACCTTGCCGCCTGCACGCGGGCGGCGGGCATCGAGCACCCGGCAGATCGCCCTAACCACATCGAGATTGGTCTGCTCGGAGCCGCCGCCGATATTATAGCCCTCGCCCGCCCTGCCCCGTGTGGCGACGAGTTCCAGCGCGCGGGCGTGGTCCTCCACATAGAGCCAGTCGCGCACGTTGGCGCCGGCGCCGTAGACCGGCAGCGGCTTCTCCTCGAGGGCGTTGAGGATGATCAGGGGGATGAGCTTTTCGGGGAAATGATGCGGTCCGTAGTTGTTGGAACAATTGGAGAGGATCACGGGTAGCCCATAGGTGCCGTGCCAGGCCCGGACGAGATGGTCGGAGGCCGCCTTCGAGGCGGAATAGGGCGAGGAAGGCGCATAGGGCGTCTCTTCGGTGAAGATGCCGCCGTCGAACGGAAGGTCGCCGAAGACCTCGTCAGTCGAGACATGGTGGAAACGGAAGCGCGACCTCGCCGGCTCCGGCAAACCGCGCCAATAGGCGAGCGCTGCCTCGAGTAGCCGGAACGTCCCGACCACATTGGTTTCAATGAACGCCCCCGGCCCGTCGATCGACCGGTCGACATGGCTCTCGGCGGCGAGATGCATGACGATGTCGATCTCGTGCTCGCGCAGGATACGGAGGATGCGCGCGCCGTCGCATATGTCCGCCTTCTCAAAGCGGTAGTTGGGAAGGTTCTCTACGGATCGGAGGGATGCCAGATTGCCCGCATAGGTAAGCTTGTCGAGGTTCGTCACCCGGTTTCCGGCGTTCGCGCAGAGATGCCGGCAAACGGCGGATCCGATGAAGCCGGCGCCTCAGGTCACCAGTAAATTCGTCATCCGGGTCTCCTCCGCGTCTCTTATACGTCTCGGCGGCGCTCAGAAACGGCGCTGCGCGGTCCTTCTCCGAAAGCACGAGCGATGCCTCCGGCAGCGGCCATTCTACCCCGATATCCGGATCGTCGAAGCGGATCGAGCGTTCGTGGGCGGGCGAATATGTATCCGTAACCTTGTAAAGCACCTCGGTATCCTCGCGCAGCGTGAGGAATCCGTGGGCGAACCCTGTCGGAACCAGGATCTGGTTCCATTTTTCGGCGGAGACTTCAAGCGCCACCCATTTGCCGAAATCCGGCGAGCCGCGGCGGATGTCGACCGCCACGTCGAGGATCGCCCCCCGAATGACGCGCACGAGCTTTTCCTGCGCGCGCGGTGGAAGCTGATAGTGCAGCCCGCGCAATACCCCCTTCGCGGTCGACAGGGAGTGGTTGTCCTGCACGAACCGAAGATCGATGCCGGCGGCGGCGAAGGAATCGGCGTTGTAGGTCTCGGAGAAGAAGCCGCGCTCGTCGGCAAAGCGGCGCGGCCTGATCTCCAGAACGCCTTGCAGGCCGAGTTCCCGGACTTCGAGCATATCTTACTTCCGGTTTAGTCGGCTTCGCCGACGACGCGCCTGAGATAGGCCGCATATTCGTTGCCGCCGAGCTGCGTCGCGCGCGCCATCACCTGATCGGCCGTGAGCCAGCCGGACTTGAAGCCTATCTCCTCCGGGCACGCGATCTTTATGCCCTGCCGGTGCTCCAGCACGCTGACGAAGGCAGAGGCCTCGTGCAGGCTGTCGACCGTGCCGGTATCCAGCCATGCGTAGCCGCGGCCGAGCCGATGGACGTGCAGCCTGCCGCGCTCGAGATAGACATTGTTGACGCTGGTGATCTCGAGCTCGCCGCGCGCGGACGGCGTTATGCCGGCGGCGATGTCGAGGACGTCGTTGTCGTAGAAATAGAGGCCGGTCACCGCCCAGTTCGACTTTGGCGAGGCTGGCTTCTCCTCGATTGCCAGCGCCTTTCCCGATCCGCGCTCGAAACTCACGACGCCATATCTCTCCGGGTCATCGACATAGTAGGCGAAGACCGACGCGCCGACCGTCCGGCTCGCCGCATCACGGCAGATCTCGGCCAATCCTTCGCCGAAATAGATGTTGTCGCCGAGTATCATCGCCACATTGTCGGCGCCAACGAAATCGCGACCGATGATGAAAGCCTCGGCGAGGCCATTGGGATGAGGCTGCTCGGCATAGGAAAGATCGACGCCGAACCCGGAACCGTCGCCGAGAAGCGCGCGGAATGCGGGAAGATCGCGCGGCGTCGATATGACCAGGATCTCCCTTATGCCGGCGAGCATCAGCACGCTCATCGGATAGTAGATCATCGGCTTGTCGTAGATCGGTATAAGCTGCTTGGACACGGCCAGCGTCACCGGATACAGCCGCGTTCCGCTGCCACCGGCCAGTATTATGCCCTTCACGGCAAGCTACCTCCGACCTCTAATGATTGCGCGGATGGTACCGCGTTTGACCGAACTTGCTTTCACGACGGGGCATAGCCATGCCTGCCGCCGGCCGTCAACCGTGTGCCGGGCTTCGGCAAGCTGGCCGTCTTCACAGATGATTGCGGGATATGGATTTCCGTTCCCGCACGCACATGCACGACGAATCCCCCTCCGAGTCGTTTCGTGGCTTCTTCGCTGTCCCGAGCAACTTACCGCGTGGGCGACTGTCGCGACATCCCCCGATGAGCGCGCTGCCACGTTGCGCGGGCCTCGAACGCCGACTATAAGGGCGCCGGCCACCATCTTGGGGCGTAGCCAAGCGGTAAGGCAGCGGTTTTTGGTACCGCCATTCCCAGGTTCGAATCCTGGCGCCCCAGCCATCAGATGTCCGGCACACGGGCGCCAGCCCTGCCCGATCCGAAAAAAGTGCGCAGCAATATCCCAAGGTCGACCGCAAGCGAGACGGAGGAGAGATATTCGGCGTCGACTTCGGCGAGCACCGCCGGATCGGCCATGTCGATGCCGCGCATCTGGGCCAGCCCTGTGATCCCCGGCCGCAGCGCGGTCACGCCACGTCTCCGCCTCTCCTCCATAAGAGCCGTCTGCGTAGGCAGGCAGGGCCGCGGACCGACAAGGCTCATCTCGCCCCTGATGACGTTCCAAAGCTGCGGCAGTTCATCCAGCTTGCTGCGCCGCAGGAAGCTCCCGACGGGGGTAATCCGCGATGCCGGGACCTGATGGGTGGGCACGGACTCGGTGCCGAGGAACATCGTCCGCAACTTGCGGCAAAGAAACAGCTTCCCGCCTTCGCCCACCCTTTCCTGCAGGAAGATGGCGGGACCGGGCGAGGTGGCGCGGATCGCCACTACGGCAAGAAGGATGACGGGCCACAGGAGCGCCAGCCCGACCGCCGCGCCGGCGACATCGATCGGCCGCTTCAGACTGTAGCCGTCCTTCGCCATGTTCATGCCGCTTCTCGCTGAAAGGATCGGCTACGCCAAAATCGCACAGGCTGCAATGAAGTGTGAGGATTGCCTGTCCGATCTCGGTCTTTCACCATAACCCGTTCGATGATAACCACCGCCATCCCGCCAAAACAAAATCCAAACCAATTCGGAGACTGACGCATGCGGATTGCCATGATCGGCTCAGGCTATGTGGGTCTCGTCAGCGGTGCCTGCTTCGCGGATTTCGGCCACGACGTCGTCTGCGTCGACCTGGACGAGACGAAGATCGAAAAACTGCGGCAAGGGATCATGCCGATCTATGAGCCCGGCCTCGACCAGGTGGTGGCCAATAACGCGGCCGCAGGGCGGCTGTCCTTCACCACCGATCTCGCCGAAGCGGTCGGCAATTCGGAAGTGGTGTTCATCGCGGTGGGCACGCCGTCCCGGCGCGGCGACGGCCATGCCGACCTTTCCTACGTCTATTCCGCCTCCGCCTCGATCGCCAAGGCGGTGCGCGACTTCACCGTGATCGTCACCAAGTCGACAGTTCCCGTCGGCACGGGCGACGAGGTCGAGCGGATCGTCCGCGACACAAACGCGAACGCCGACGTGGCGGTCGTCTCGAACCCGGAATTTCTGCGTGAGGGGGCGGCGATCGAGGATTTCAAGCGACCGGACCGAATCGTCGTCGGGACGGAGGACGAG
>JBQCFA010000420.1:0-3485 GCA_051959695.1 Rhizobiaceae bacterium | reverse complement strand
AACGGCGTGTGCAGGATCTCGTACATCCGGGGCCGGATGCGGGCGTCGCCCGACCATCCTTCGAGGTTTGCCGAGGGATCGACCCCGAGCTCCGGCTCGGCGGCCGCCACGGCCCCGGCCCAGTCCGGGAAGGTCGGATGGATGACGAGGTAGCCATGGGCCGCCCAATGGCCGGAGAGTTCGGCGTAGCGGCGGCCGCTCGCGCCAAGCCCATGGCAGAAGACCACCGCGCCCCGCGGCTTCTCTCCCTTAGGCCAGCGGCAGACGAGCGGCAAGAGTGGGCGGTCGGTCACCCCCGGGAGCGGAACCTCGCGCGACGCCGCGATGCTGTTCCGGCTCGATGCGGCAGGATAGGGCAAGGCGGTCACGATGCGACGCGTTCCCGGGTGGGCTGCCGCTCCGCGACATCGATGGACGTATCGGCGGCGAGAAAGCAGTTCGCCACACCTCCGCCGGAGACAGGGTAGGGCGGCGGCGTTTCGGTCTGGCAGCGGGTCATCACCAACGGGCACCTGTTCTTGTACGGACAGCCCGTATCGGCGTCGCGCGGGGCTTCCTGGGCGACGGCAGATCGTCGCCGTGCCCTGCGGCTTCTCTGTTCGGCAGGGTCGAGCACTGGAACCGCCTCAAGAAGCGCCCGGGTGTAGGGGTGGGCCGGCGCGGAATAGACGCGGTCGGCCGGGCCTTCCTCGACGATGTGCCCGAGATACATGACGGCGATCCGGTCGGAAATGTGATGGACCAGCGCCAGATCGTGCGCGATCAGGAGATACGCCATACCAAGCGCGTCGCGGCGTTCGTAGAGCAGGTTGATGATCTGGTTTTGCGTGGAAACGTCGAGCGCGCTGACCGGCTCGTCGAGCACGACCAGGCGAGGCTGCAAGGCCAGTGCCGAAGCGATTGCGATGCGCTGCCGCTGGCCGCCCGAGAATTGATAGGGATGCCGGTCGAGATGCTCCTCGGACAAGGAGACCATCTTCAGCAGTTCGACAGCACGCGCCCGCCGCTGCGCCCGGTTCATGTTCAGGTGAACCTTGAGCGGTTCCGTCACGATGTCCTCGACCGTCATCGCCGGATTGAGCGACGAGAACGGATCCTGGAAGACGGCCTGTATCTCCTTACGGATCTGAGGAGGATATTTCTTCTGCCCGGCCAGTTCGCTGCCGGCAAAGCGGATCGAGCCGGAAGCGGCCGGCACCAGGCCGAGCACGGCATTGGCGATCGACGATTTGCCCGAGCCGGATTCGCCGACCAGACCAAGCGTCTGACCGGGATGGATGCTCAGCGTCGCACCCTTGACGGCTTGGAATGGCTTCTGGCGCAGGCCGAGGCCCGGTCGGGTCCAGTAGGTGACCCTCAGATCCTCGATCTCGAGCAGGGGACCCTCCGTCATGTGCCGGCTCGCAGGTTGAGCTCGGAGGCGCGCGCGCACCTCACCATGCGCCCACCGGTGCCGGTGAGAGGGACGCGGGCATCGCACATTGACTGCCGATGGGCGCAGCGGTCGGAGAATCGACACCCGACGGGCCATGCGCCGGGCCTCGGAACGTTGCCTCGAATGGTCGGCAGCGGCGGGTTGCGGCCGGCTCCATGCGGCGAAGCCGAGAGCAGGCCAGCAGTGTAGGGATGCGAAGGCCGTGCGAAGAGACCGTCGACTGGCGCGATTTCGACGATCTCGCCGGCATACATTACCGCGATCCTGTCGCAGACATCCGCTGCAACCGCCAGATCATGAGTGACGAAAAGGATGGCCATGCCGAACTCTTCCTGCAGATCGCGAAAGAGATCGAGGATTTCCTGCTGCACGGTGACGTCGAGCGCCGTCGTCGGCTCGTCGGCGATCAGGAGACTGGGGTTGCAGCTGAGCGCTCGGGCGATTGCGATACGCTGCGCCATGCCGCCGGACAATTCGTGCGGATAGGCCTTCGCCCGCTCGGTGGGTCGCGGGATGCCGACACGGTCGATCAGTTCGACGGCCCGTGCCCATGCCGCTTGCCGCGACAGCCCTTCCTTCGTTCGCAGCACTTCCGCGATCTGGTCGCCGACGGTGAAGGCGGGATTGAGGCTGGTCGTCGGATCCTGGAAGACCATCGCGACCTCGCTGCCCCGGATCGCCTCCATCCGCTTCAGCCCTACACCACGGAGCTCCGTGCCGTTGAGCGTGATCGCGCCGTGCGTGGAGCGGCCGGCCGCTCCGATCAGGCCAAGGATTTCCAGGCCGGTGATCGTCGTACCGCTGCCCGATTCCCCGACGAGACCCAGCGTCTCGCCGCGGCTGACGCTGAAGGAGAGGTCCGTGACCACGGGGACCTCGCCGTCCGCCGTCGATACCACCACCTGCAAGCCCTCGACGCGCAATACGTCATCGTCGCGGCGGGGAGAGGGCTTGGAGCGGATCTCCTGATGGCCTTCCGACGCGGCATCGAAACGGGCTGCCTGAACGGCCGGGTTCACAGCGACCGCAATGCCACGGCCGATCGTGTCCCTGAGCGTGTCACCCAGCAGGTTGACGGACAACACCGTCAGGACGATCGCTATGCCGGGCGGGATGGCCAGGAACCAGTCGAGCTCCATATAGCTCGCCGCCGTGTTCAGCATCGTACCCCAGCTTGCGTCCGGCGGCTGCACGCCGAGGCCGATGAAGCTCAGCCCGGCTTCCGCCAGCAGCACCGCGCCGACCGTAAGCGTCGCCTGCACGATGAGCGGCGGCGCGATATTGGGAAAGATGTGGCGCATCAGGATACGGCGGTCCGAGGCTCCGACGACCCGGGCCGAACGCACATAGACTTCCTCGCGCTCGGTGAGCACCACACCCCGCGCCAGCCGCAGGAACGACGTGGAGAAGAGGATTCCGAGCGCGATCATGGCGCGATGGAGACCAGGGCCGAGGATGGCGATGATGACGATGGCCACCATGATGCCTGGAATAGACATAATGGCTTCAACGATACGCATGACCGCCCAGTCCCACCAGCCGCCGCGATAGCCGATATAGAGCCCGAGCGGCACGCCGAGGACGATGGCGATCGAGGTAGCTTCGGCGGCGGCGATCAGGGCGATGCGGCATCCGACGATCAGCCGGCTGAGGACGTCCCGCCCGAGATCGTCCGTGCCGAGCCAATGCTTTGCCGACGGGCCCTGCAGGGCATGGATGAGATCCTGCTTCAGCGGGTCGTAGGGATTGATCCAGCCCGCACCGAGCGCCAGGACGACCAGGATCAGCAGTACCGCTATCGAAGGCACCGTCACTGCGTAGAAGGAGCCGCGCCGTGCCCTGGAAGTAGGCGAAGCGGTCCTCCTTGGTGTCTCCGTCTGGACGCTCACGACGGCCGCGCCTTCGGATTGAGATAGCCGTAGATCAGGTCGGTCGCGAGCTGGACGATCACCACCAGCCCCACCATCACCAGGACGAGCCCCTGGATCATTGGAATGTCCTGTCGGCGAACCGCCGTGATCGCCAGCGTGCCTAGGCCGTTGATGGCGAA
>JBQCFA010000419.1:0-5610 GCA_051959695.1 Rhizobiaceae bacterium | reverse complement strand
AAGGCGCGATTGTTGTTGACGTCGAGCCAGCTTTCAGTGCCCGGGATGAAGGTCTTGTAGAGCTCGGTAGCGTATTCGATCGCCTCGAGCGTCTCAGGGCTGTTGATGGTGACCTTGTTGTTTTCATCGACCATCTTGCCGCCATGGCTCCACAGGAGCCAATGCGCGTAGTTGTTGCCGTCACCGACGCCATGGCCGTGGGTGAAGCCGGCAGGGGTCAAGCCCTTGGACTTCAGCGCCTGGCAGAGCTTCAGGAAGCCGTCCGTATCCTTCGGAAACTCACTGAAGCCGGCCTTCTCGACGATGCTCTTGCGATAGACCATAGCGTTGCCGATCGTGGCGATGGGCAGGCCGACGAACTTGCCGTCATTAGTGGCGTAGGATTTCGGCCCGTCATACCAGCCGCCATACTTGCCGCCGAGGTAGTCGGCGAGATCGGTGAGATCGACTAGCTTGTCCGGATATTGCTGCGGATCGTCGAACCAGACCCACATGATGTCCGGGCCGGAACCCACATTGGCCGCGACGGCCGCCTTCGGACGGATGTCCTCCCAGCTTTCCTTGTCGATGCGGACCTCGACGCCGGTCGCCTCTGTAAACTTCTTCGTGTTGGCGATCCACGCCGTCTCGTCGCCTGATACGAAAGGCGACCATCGCGTGACGCGAAGCGAAGCGCCCTCTTCCGGCTTGTACTTCAGCTGCGCTGCATCCTGGGCTCTAGCCCCGGCCGCACCGATCAGGGGCAGGCCCGCCGCGCCGACCGCAAGGCCCGCGCCGGTACGCAAAAGATCGCGTCTGGAAATCATCTTATCTTCCTCCACTTTGAACTCTTCTATCCCGGGGCTGGTCCGTGTCACGCCCGCGGCCGCCCAGCCGCTTGCCGGTCTCGGCATCGAACAGATGGACCTGATCCCGTTCCGGCGCTAGCCGGATCGTCGCGCCCGGCTCGAAACGATGGCGCTCGCGGAAGACGGCCGTGATCTGCTCGTCGCCGATCCTGGCGAAAACCTGTATCTCGGAGCCGGTTGGTTCGACGACGGTCACCTCGGCCGGAACGCCGTCGTCGGAAAGGTCGATATGCTCGGGGCGAATCCCATAGACCGCCGCGCGACCCGCCGCGCCTTGCGGCACCGCTCCAAGCGGCAGCACCGCGCCGCCCTCGGCATGGAACGTCGCCGAACCGTCCTCGGCGACGCGGCCTTTCAGGAAGTTCATGGCCGGCGAGCCGATGAAGCCGGCGACGAAGATATTTTCGGGATGATCGTACAGGTCGAGCGGCGACCCCATCTGCTCGACGATACCGTCATGCATGACGACGATCTTGTCGGCCATGGTCATCGCCTCGACCTGATCGTGGGTGACGTAGACGGTGGTCGTCTTCAGCCGCTGGTGCAGTTCTTTTATCTCGGTGCGCATGGCGACGCGCAGCTTGGCGTCGAGATTGGAGAGCGGTTCGTCGAAGAGGAAGACCTGCGGATTGCGCACGATGGCGCGACCCATGGCGACGCGCTGGCGCTGACCGCCGGAAAGCTGGCGAGGATAGCGGTCGAGCAGGGGCAGAAGGCCAAGGATTTCCGCCGCGCGCCGCACGCTGCCTTCGATCTCCGTTTTCGGCGCGCCGCGAAGCTTCAGCGAGAACGCCATGTTCTGCGAGACCGTCATATGCGGATAGAGCGCGTAGTTCTGAAACACCATGGCGATGTCGCGCTCTTTCGGCGGCAGGTTGTTCACGACCCGCTCGCCGATGGCGATGTGGCCGCCGGTGATCTGCTCCAGTCCGGCGATCATGCGCAGGAGCGTCGATTTCCCGCAGCCGGACGGGCCGACGAGAACCACGAATTCGCCGTTCGCTATATCGATCGAGACGCCATGGATGACCTCGGTCGATCCGTAGGCCTTGCGAACGTCACGAATGGATACATTAGCCATGCAGGCGGCCTCCTCCCAGCTGTTGTGTTGGGCGAAGGCAATGCCGGCGCCCGGCCGGTACCCTCCATGCATACGCCCTCGAAGCGAAGCGATGATTGCATGCCTGTACGGCCATGCCAAGACGGTAGCGCTGTCATTGTGGATCGATTGCACCCGCCGAAAGATCTCAGCGGATCGCCTTCACCAGATCGGCATCGGGGAAGCAGGTCGGCTTGCGCCCGTTCTTCGCCTGCCACTCGCCGATCGAGCGGCGTGTCTTGAAGCCCGGGAAGCCGTCGGCGCCGCCGACGTCATAGCCCTTCTTCTCCAGCGCGCGCTGCAGGCCGGCGACATCGGAGCGGTATAGGCCGCCAACCCTGCCCCACGCGGCGGAAAAATCCTTCGCGCCGCCCTCCATGCGATCGGCGGAATGCGCGATGAAGAGCGCGTACAGGTCGGAGTTGTTGTATTCCTTGAGCACGTAGAAATTCGGCGTGACGATGAAGGCCGGCCCGAAACGGCCAGCCGGCATCAGGAGAAAGGCCTTTTTGTTCCGTTCGGCGGCTGGGAAGGAACCGGCGCCGACACGGCGAATGCCCATTGCCATCCATTCGGCGACGGTACGCTCCCGGCCGGGACCTTCCAGCGAGCAGGAGACCGATGCCGGCACCTCCACCTCGTATCCCCAGCCGCGATCCCTCTCCCAGCCATATTGCTGGAGATAGTGGGCGATCGAGGCCAGCGTGTCAGGTACGGAGTTCCAGATGTCGCGCTTGCCGTCGCCGTCGAAATCGACAGCATGTTCTAGATAGGAGGAAGGCAGGAATTGCGGCTGGCCGAGCGCACCGGCCCACGAACTCTTCATTTCCCCGGCGTCGATATAGCCCTTCTGCACAATCTCCAGCGCCGCCAGCAATTCCTTGCGGAAAAGATCCTTGCGCAGCGCCATGAAAGCCTTGGTGCCGAGCACCTGGAACGCATCATAGGGTATCTTCACCGCGCCGAAATGCGTTTCGCGACCCCAGATCGCGAGGATGACGGGCCCCGGTACCCCGTAGCGTTTTTCGACCGCCGCAAGCGTCGGGGCATAGCGGTCGAGCCGAGCGCGGCCCCCCGCGACCACCGGCCCGATGGCGTTTTCGGCAAAATAGGCGCCGGAAGCGCCGAACTCGGCCTGATGCTGGACTTTCGGAACTTGCGGCTTCTCTCCGGGCGGAACGAGATCAGGCAGGCTCCAATTGAGCGAAACCTCCTTGAAGGCAGCGTCGAAGGTCTTTGCCGAGATGCCGAGCTTTTTCGCCTCCGGCCACAGGTCGTCGGCCAGCCAGGCGTGGAACTGTCTCTCGACGGCCGGTCTGTCGGCGGCATGGGCTGGCGCCGCGCAAACTAATAGAAAGGGAGCGAGAAACGAGAGTAGGATGCGCAGGAAATTCTGGAAGCGTTGCCGCTCCATGACGCTCCCCATCAGAACGCCGTGCGCGACTTAAGCGCGGCGGCAAGCGTGCCTTCGTCGAGATAGTCGAGCTCGCCGCCTACCGGGACGCCGTGCGCCAGCCGCGTCACCTTCACGCCGAGGCCGGAAAACTGGTCGGTGATGTAGTGCGCCGTGGTCTGGCCCTCGACGGTGGCGTTGACGGCGAGGATGACCTCGTTGACGCCGCCGGCGGCGACGCGGCTCCCCAGCGATTACCGGTTAAGGTCGTCAGGCCCGACGCCGTCGAGCGGAGAAAGCGTGCCGCCGAGCACGTGGAAGCGCGCGTTCATGGCGCCGGCGCGCTCCAGCGCCCAGAGATCGGCGACATCCTCGACGACGATGAGCGTCGCATCGTCGCGACGCGGATCGGTGCAGACGCTGCACGGGTCGGCGGTATCGACATTGCCGCAGACGGAGCAGACACGCACCTTTTCCACTGCCTCCGCCATGGCGGAAGCGAGCGGTCCCAGCAGTTGCTCCTTCTTCTTGATCAGATGCAGCGCCGCGCGCCTGGCCGAACGCGGTCCCAGCCCCGGCACCTTGGCGAGGAGCTGGATCAGGCGTTCGATCTCTGGGCCGGCGATGGATTTGGGCATGGTGGCTTCGAGCGGTTGGTATGGCGGGTTGCGGCGGTCGGGAAACGGCCGAACGGCAGTCGAGGAAAGGATCGTTCCGCGACCCACCCATGCATCCTACTGCCCATTGCCGATTGCCGACTGCCGTTCACTAGAACGGCAATTTCATCCCCGGCGGGATGGGCAGGCCAGCCGTCATCTCGCGCGTCTTTTCCTGCAGGACGGCTTCGACCTTGGCCTTCGCGTCGTTGTGCGCGGCGAGGATCAGGTCTTCCAGGATCTCGACCTCGTCCTCCTTGAAGAGCGAAGGATCGATCTTCAGCGCCTTCATCTCCATCTTGCCCGAGAGGGTGACCGAGACCATGCCGCCGCCGGCCTGTCCCGTCGCCTCGATCGAGGCGACCTCCTGCTGCATGGCCTCGAATTTCGCCTGCATTTCCTTGGCCTTGCCCATCAGGCCCATCAGATCCTTCATCGCCATCTCCGCTTTCAATCCTCTTCATTGTCTTCCGCGTCGTCGGGCGCGGGGTCGGTCGGCGGGCCTCCGGCGGCCTCGGGTTCGGTTGCGTCGGGCAGTCTGACGTCGACAATCTTCGCGCCGGGAAAACGGGCTAGGATCGCCGCGACGTTTGGGTCGGCGCGCGCATCCGTGATGGCGCTTTCGCGGCGCGAGGCTTCCTGTTCGGCGAGCGTCGGGCCGCCCTCCTCGCGTGAAACCGTGACCAGCCAGTTGCGGCCGGTCCATTTGCGCAGCCTGGCGTTCAGGTCGCCGGCCAGCGTCCTCGGCGCCTCGGGGGTCAGCGAGATATCGAGCCGGCCCGGCTCCAGGCGCACGAGACGGACGCAGCGTTTCACCTGCACCTTGAAGGCCATGTCGCGCTCGGCATCCGCGAGCGTCGCTATATCTGCAAGCGACTGGACGCGCACGGAAGGGGCGGCTTCCGGCTCGGCGGCGGGCAGCGGGGCCGCCGGTTGCGACGCCAGCGCCTGCGGCTCGACGTCGACGTGCCGCTCCACGAGCCGCATCGTCTGTCCGCCGCCCCCCGTCGGCATGCGCGAGGAGGCGACCGCATCGGCGCCCGCGCCCATGGGTGCGCCCGACAGTGCGCTTTGCGACGAAGACACGGAGGGTCGCGCTGCACCATTGCCCCCGGTCGGAGCGCCCGCCTCGCCTTCCAGCCCCTTCAAGGCCTCGTCCAGGGTCGGCAGCGTCGCGGCGTGCGCGATACGGATCAGCACCATCTCGGCGGCGCTCGCCGGACGCGGAGCGCCCTGCACCTCGGCGATGCCCTTCAGTAGCATCTGCCAAGCGCGCGACAGCACGCGCACCGGCAGCTTTTCGGCGAAGGCGGCGCCGCGGGTCCGTTCATCCTCGGTCAGCGAGGCGTCCCGCGCCGCCTCCGGCACGAAGCGCAGCCGGGTGACGAGATGGGTGAATTCGGCAAGATCGGTGAGAACTACCGCCGGATCCGCGCCGGCGTCGTACTGCGCACGGAACTCGTTGAGCGCCTCGGCCATGTCGCCTTTCATCAGGAGCTCGAAGAGGTCGACCACGCGCGACCTGTCGGAAAGGCCAAGCATGGCGCGCACCTCGTCGGCGGTGACGCCGTCATCGCCATGCGCGATAGCCTGATCGAGGATGGAGAGCGCGTC
>JBQCFA010000418.1:0-3781 GCA_051959695.1 Rhizobiaceae bacterium | reverse complement strand
GCGAAGCCGGCGATCAGGCAGCCCTCGACCAGCGTGTGCGGGTCGTGCCGCATGATGTCGCGGTCCTTGCACGTCCCGGGCTCGGATTCGTCGGCGTTGACGACGAGATAGGAAGGCCGGCCGTCGGAGGTCTTCGGCATGAACGACCATTTGAGCCCGGTCGGGAAGCCGGCGCCGCCGCGGCCGCGCAGGCCGGACGCCTTCATCTCGTTGACGATCCACTCCCGTCCCTTGGCGATGATGCCGGCGGTACCGTCCCACTGGCCGCGCGCCATGGCGCCCTTCAGCGAACGATCGAACTGGCCGTAGATGTTGGTGAAGATGCGGTCGCGATCAGCAAGCATTTCTCAAACCCTCACCGCGGCTTCTTGCCGAAGACGCGGATGTATTCGGCCTCGCCGCCCTTGGCGAGCGCCTTGGCCTGCTTCACCCAGTCGTCGCGCTCGATGCGGCCCTTGAAGTTAAGATAGCCGTCGACCCATTCACGCTGGTTCTTCTTCCACGAAGCGACCTGCTCGAACGTGTGGATTCCGAGCCCATTCAGGATCGTCTCGATCTTCGGCCCGACCCCGGAAATCAGCTTCAGGTCGTCCGGCTCGGCCGGCTGTGGGATACCCACTGGACGGTTCGGCGAATCGAGCGTCGGCTTGGCCGGCGCGACCGACACGTTCGCGGCTTTCGTCTTCTTGGCATCGGCGCCGATGGGGCCGCCTTGGAGCAGCTCCGGCGACTTGTAAGCGCTTTTCGGCCCCGCCCCGCCGGGCATGCCCTTGCGCTGGCGGCCGGGCGCGCCCTTGTCATCCACCGTCTCGTTGGCGCGCTTCTTGTTCAGCGGCAGCGGCACCGTGCTGGTGGCGTCTTCCTGTTTTCCGCTCGCCTTCTTCGGCGATGGCGACTGGATGCTGGCATCGGTCTCGGCGGCATGCGACTTGGGCTTGGCGGCCTTGCTTGGCGGCACCGGCGGCTCTTGAGCTCGCGCGGCGGTCCCGGTGCCACCGGCAGCCCTCCTGGCCGACGGATCCTTGGTCTCGCTCTCCTTAAGCAGCGTCGTGCGGCCGCCTTCCGGCTCGGAGGTATAGCGGTCGTTCAATTGCGTACCGGCCTTGACGGAAGCGCCCTTCCCCGCCTCGAAGGCGTCGATGATCTCGCCGAGCCGTTCCGGCGTCAGGTCTTCATAGGTATCCTTGAAGATCATGACCATCGGTGCGTTCACGCAGGCGCCCAGGCATTCGACTTCCTCCCAGGACAGGGTTCCGTCGGCATTGGTCTGGAACTGCTCGTGATGGATCCTGTCACGGCAGACATCCATCAGAGCCTCCGACCCGCGCAGCATGCATGGCGTCGTACCGCAGACCTGGACGTGCGCCCGCGTGCCGACCGGCTTCAGCTGGAACTGCGTATAGAAGGTGGCGACCTCGAGCACGCGGATCAGTGGCATGTCAAGCATCCGGCTCACCTGCTCGATCGCCGGCTTCGTCACCCAGCCTTCCTGGTCCTGGGCAAGCATCAGGAGCGGAATGACGGCCGATTGCTGCCTTCCCTTCGGATATTTGCCGATCCACTGTTTGGCAACGGCGGCGTTCGCCCGGTTGAAGGCGAAGCTGCCGGGTTGCTCTTCCGCTAGTCTGCGTACGCTCATCGCTTCTCACATTCCAATATCGGCCGCCGCCCGGCTCACCGGTCGACCTCGCCGAAGACGATATCGATCGAGCCCAGCACGGCCGAGACGTCGGCCAGCATGTGTCCCTTGCACAGGAAGTCCATCGCCTGCAGGTGGGCGAAACTCGGCGCCCTGAGCTTGCAGCGATAGGGCTTGTTGGTGCCGTCCGAGACGAGATAGACGCCGAACTCGCCCTTCGGCGCCTCGACGGCGGCATAGACCTCGCCGGCCGGCACGCGATAGCCTTCCGTGTAGAGCTTGAAATGGTGGATGAGCGCTTCCATGGAACGCTTCATCTCGCCGCGCTTCGGCGGCACGACCTTCCCGTCCGTGTTGGACACGGGCCCGACCTTCTCCTTGCCGAGCAGGCGTTCGACGCATTGCCGCATGATCTTGGCCGACTGGCGCATTTCCTCCATTCGGATGACGTAGCGGTCGTAGCAGTCGCCGTTCCTCCCCACGGGTATCTGGAATTCCATTTCCGGATAGCATTCGTAGGGCTGCGACCGCCTCAAATCCCATGCCGCGCCGGCGCCCCGAACCATCACGCCGGAGAACCCCCAGGCCCAGGCATCCTCAAGCGACACCACGCCGATATCGACATTGCGCTGCTTGAAGATACGGTTATCGGTGAGCAGCCCCTCCAGGTCGTCGAGCGTCTTGTAGAACGGGTCGATCCACTTGCCGATATCCTCGACCAGCTTTTCAGGCAGATCCTCGTGCACCCCGCCCGGACGGAAATAGGCCGCATGCATACGCGCCCCCGACGCCCGCTCGTAGAACACCATCAGCTTCTCTCGCTCCTCGAATCCCCAAAGCGGCGGGGTGAGCGCACCGACGTCCATCGCCTGCGTGGTAACCTGCAGGAGGTGATTCAAAATGCGGCCGATCTCGCAATAGAGCACCCGGATCAACTGCCCGCGCTTAGGCACGTCTATGTCGAGCAGGCGCTCGACCGCGAGCGCGAAGGCGTGCTCCTGGTTCATGGGCGCGACATAGTCGAGCCGGTCGAAATAGGGCACGGCTTGCAGGTAGGTCTTCGCCTCGATCAGCTTCTCGGTGCCGCGATGCAACAGGCCGATATGCGGATCGACGCGCTCGACCACCTCGCCGTCCAGCTCCAGCACAAGGCGCAGAACGCCGTGGGCCGCGGGGTGCTGCGGGCCGAAATTGATGTTGAAGTTGCGGACGTTATGTTCGGTCATCACTGCTTCGCCTTCTCATCCCCTGGCAGCACGTAATCCGTACCTTCCCAAGGGCTTAGAAAGTCGAAATTCCTGAATTCCTGCTTCAGCTCGACGGGCTCGTAGATGACGCGCTTGACCTCGTCGTCGTAGCGCACCTCGACGAAGCCGGTTAGCGGGAAATCCTTCCTGAGCGGATGCCCTTCGAAACCGTAGTCCGTCAGGATGCGTCGCAGGTCCGGATGCCCGGTGAACAGTACGCCGTAAAGGTCGTAGACCTCGCGCTCGAACCAGAGCGCGCCCGGGTAAATGGCGGTCGCCGACGGGATCGGCGTCTCCTCATCGGCCTGCACCTTGACGCGGACGCGCATGTTCTTCTTCGGCGAGAGCAGGTGATAGACCACGTCGAAGCGCTCCTCGCGCTCCGGATAGTCGGCGCCGGATATGTCAATGAAGGAAACGAAACGGCATTGCGGGTCGTCGCGCAGGAATTTCAACACCTCGAGGATGTCGTTCTTCGGCACGGTCACCGTCAGCTCGCCATAAGCCAGAACCGAAGAGGCGATGCGGTCGCCGAGCCCTTCCTTCAAGCGAACATCGAGTGCGCCTAGAGCGTCGCTCATATCGTCTCCTCAGCGCTCGATCGTGCCGGTGCGGCGGATCTTCTTCTGCAGGAGAAGAATGCCGTAGAGCAGAGCCTCCGCCGTCGGCGGGCAGCCCGGCACGTAGATGTCCACCGGCACGACGCGGTCGCAGCCGCGCACCACCGAATAGGAATAGTGGTAATAGCCGCCGCCATTGGCGCATGAGCCCATGGAAATGACGTAGCGCGGCTCCGGCATCTGGTCGTAGACCTTGCGCAGCGCCGGCGCCATCTTGTTGGTCAGCGTGCCGGCGACGATCATGATGTCGGACTGGCGCGGCGACGCGCGCGGCG
>JBQCFA010000417.1:0-6030 GCA_051959695.1 Rhizobiaceae bacterium | reverse complement strand
CCCATCCCCATCATGACGATGTTGGAGACCTTGCGGCCATCGGCGGGAACGATGGCGCCGGCAGGCGTGTCGCGATCGGGAAAATCCCCCAGACGATCGCGGGCGGTCAAGAGCTGGGCGAGGATTTCCTCGGCGGTCAGGTTGCGGACCAGCTTCTGCGTGCCCGTATGGCAGAAGGAGCAGGTGAGGGTGCAACCAACCTGCGAGGAGATGCAGAGTGTGCCCCGCCCCTCCTCTGGAATATAGACGGTCTCGATCTCCACCGGCCGGCCCGCCCCGCGCGCCGGAAACCGGAACAGCCATTTGCGCGTGCCGTCGGTGGAAATCTGCTCCTCGACGATTTCCGGACGGGCGATCGTGAACCGCTCCGCTAGCATCGCGCGCAAGTCCTTCGAGACATTGAGCATCTCCGCGAAGTCGGAGACGCCGCGCACGTAAAGCCAGTGCCAGAGCTGCTGGACGCGCATCCTGACCTGGCGCTCGGGCACCCCGGCCGCCGCGAGCGCATCGGCCATCTCTGCCCGGGACAGCCCGATCAGCGATTGCTTTTCGGTCAGGCGGGCACGCGCCTGCCTGGCGAGCGCGTCGCGGGCGGCATGGTCGGCGAGATCGAGCGAAACGGTCATCGGTTCACGAAAACAACACGGCGCGCCAGGGGAATTCCGGCGCGCACATAGCATTTCAGATGGGAGGCGTCACGCCTCACCGCAAGACGGGCGGCCTCATCATGCCGGCCGCGCCGCGATTCGTCACTTGCAGTCGGCGATCGAGGCCAGCGCGGCCGTTATGCCCTTCAGCGAGAAGACATATTTGGTGTCGTTGCCACGACCGGATTTCGCCGCCACGGTCATGTCGCTGCCGGCCTTCATCGAGGCGAGGAGCTGCGGCTCCTCGGCGGCGTTCTCGAGCCAGGCGGATTTTCCGCGCGTGAACATCGAAAAACTCTTGTCCCCCACCGTCACCTGGACCTTGGACTTATCCTGCAGGTCATAGCCGGCGATGAATTGCGGTTCGTAGCTGACGTTCTGGCCCGGCCGCTGGCTGACGAAGAAGAAGACGTTGCCGTGGTCGAGATCCTTCGGCTGCTTGTCCGTCGGGATGGTCAGGACGTAGCAGACTTTTGCGCCCTTGGATTGGTAGGAATAGGTGCCCCATGCATTGTGCTGGCCGATCTTGGTCGCCGACTGCGCCATTGCCGGCGCAACGGAAGCCAGCGCGATGAGACATGAAAAGGTGAAAACTCGTAGGTGATGCATTATGGCGGTTATCCCTTGTCATGTGTAACGCGGTTCGGGCGCCCCGGCCTCTCGGCGGCACCCAACGCGTTCACTTTGATTTAATTTGGGTTACCAAAGTGTGAATCGTGCCCATCGCCGTATCGTACCCCGGCAACCCCGCCGCTTTTGCCGCGCCATCGAAATGACGCGCGGTTCGTCCTGACCCCTCGGTTGAAGGACACGAAGAAGGCGAGAGTTTGACCCGGAAATGCTGGTGCCCGGGGGCAGGCAGGAAGCCGAAATCCGCGAATACGGGTCAGGAACCTTCGGCAAGCGCCTCGCGCGCCGCGGCCCGGTGCGCGGGGGTGATATGCGAGCGCACGGCGGTGATCGCCGCCGTCAGCACGGCGACGTCGTCGGTGAACCCTAGGCCGAAGATGAAGTCCGGAATGAAATCGGTCGGCAGTACGAAATAGGCGAGTGCCGCCAGAAGGACGCCGCGCACGCGCGTCGGCGTTCGCGTGTCGAGCGCGCAATAATAGGCGGCCACGACGTCCTCCATGAAGGGGATCTGGCGGGCGGCGCGTTTCACCGTGCGCCAGAACCTGGCGCGCACGCGTTCCTCGCGCTCCTGCCTTCGGTCGCGGTCCACCGGAGTGAGGATTTCGTCGATGCGGGTCTTTTCCATGCGCCGAATGTGGCGTTTCCCGCATGGCGCTACAAGATCATGCTCCGGCAAACCCGTTCATGCGCCGCGCCAGATCGAAATCCAGATCGGTGAGGCCGCCGGCAGCATGCGTCGAAAGCGTGACGTTGACGGTCTTGTAGACGTTCGACCAGTCGGGATGATGGTCGAGTTTCTCGGCGGCGAGCGCCGTACGCGTCATGAAGGCGAAAGCTTCCGAGAAATTACGGAATTCGAACTTGCGCGACATCGACTTGCCGCCGGTGTCCAGCGTCCAGCCGGCGAGTTCCTTCAGCGCCTCCTCGATCGCGGCGCGTTCGAGCTTTTCGCGTGCCATCGGCATCTCCCTTCCTTCGCTGCCGCCGAAGATAGCGCGGCCCGGAAAGATGGACAGCGCCCGGCAACTGCGTGCCCTAGCGGCCGATACGGGATATCTCGGCCGATGCGGTAGCCTGGGTTCGGCCGGGTTCCGCGACGGTCAGCGGCCAGGCTTCTTCCACGACATAAGGGCCTCCGCCGACGGAATCCTTCGACGACATCAAGACGAATCGCGAGACGCGGAAGGGGGACGCGCGAAAATTCCCGCGCGCCGAAAGGTAGACGGCGACCTCGGCCGGGCTGACATTCCTCAGCCGCGCGATCGTCACATGCGGCATGAATTTCCGCGGATCGCTCGGGACGCCGAGCCGCTGGCAGATGCGCTCGATCTCGGCCTGCAGCGCATTGAGATCGGGCGAGGCCATGGCGCCCGCCCACAGCGCGTGCGGCTTCCTCGATCCGAAGGCGCCCACCCCGGAAAGGGTAAGCTGGAAGGAGCGCCGGCGCACCCTGTCGAGCGCATTGGCGATTTCGTCCGCGACGTGGCCTTCGACATCGCCGATGAAGCGCAGGGTGAGGTGGTAGTTCTCCACGTCGATCCAGCGGGCGCCGGGCAGGCCGCCCCTCAGCAACGACAGGGAAAGGGCTGCATCACGTGGAATTTCGAGGGCTGTAAAGAGACGCGGCATATGATCGGCCCTCCTCGAATCGCTTACCCCATGGCAGCGAATCACCGATTGCGGAGCGGGGCAAGTCGTTTGTGCGGCTTCGTGGAAAACGCCGAAGCGGGCGATTCGTTTCGGCGACCTTCTCAGTCGCGAAAGACGGCCGTGCCGGCGTCATGAGGCTTTCCGCGATGTGCCGAGCGCCTTTTCGACGAAGGGTAGCGCGCCTGTAACCATGCGCTCGACGCCGGCGGCATTGGGATGCATGCCGTCGTCGAGTTGAAGGTCGCGATGCCCCGCCACCCCGTCGAGGAAGAATGGATAGAGCGGAAGGGAATATTTAGCGGCCAGGTCGGGGTAGATGGCGTCGAACGCCTTCTGATAATCGCTGCCGAGATTGGGGGCGGCCTTCATTCCAAACAGGAGCACCGCAATGCCGCGCTTCTTCAACCGCCCGATCATCGTGTCGAGGTTCTTGCGGGTCAGCGCCGGATCGACGCCGCGTAGCATGTCGTTCGCACCGAGTTCGAGGATGACCAGATCGGTGCCGTCCGGCACCGACCAGTCGAGCCGCGCCAACCCGTCGCTGGTCGTGTCGCCGGAGACCCCCGCATTGGCGACGGTGACGTCGCGGCCGTCCTTCCTCAGTGCCGCTTGCAGCCTGTCGGCGAAGGACTCTCCGGGGCCCAGTCGGTAGCCCGCCATCAAACTGTCGCCGAAGCCGACGATGCCGACCGGATCCGCCATGGCCGGCACGATTGCCGTCGACGCCACAATGGCGACAAGCAAAGCCGCGAAAAGACTTTTGAAAGCCGTCATGCGAAACCCATATGCTTGAAATCGTCGCGCATTTGCCCCTGCTATATAGGACCGATTTCCCGTGACTGAAGCCATGCCGGCGACCGACGCCGTGATCGAGCTGAACGACGTATCGCTGACGCTCGGCGAGGGAGCCTCGCGCGTCCACGTCCTGAAGGGCGTGACACTCTCGGTGGCGCGCGGCGAAACGGCCGGCATCGTCGGGCCGTCCGGATCCGGGAAGTCGACGCTCCTGATGGTGATCGCCGGCCTCGAGCGCGTCGATGGCGGCACCGTGACGATCGCCGGGGAAACGCTGAACGGCAAGAGCGAGGACCGGATCGCCGCCTTTCGCGGCCGCAATGTCGGCATCGTCTTCCAGTCCTTCCACCTGATCCCCAACATGACGGCGCTGGAGAACGTCGCCGTCCCGCTGGAGCTCGCCGGCCGCAAGGACCCGTTTCGCACCGCCGAGCAGGAATTGGTCGCGGTCGGGCTCGGCGATCGCATGACGCACTATCCCGGCGAGCTCTCCGGGGGAGAGCAGCAGCGCGTGGCGATCGCGCGCGCGCTCGCTCCCGAGCCGCCCATCCTCATCGCCGACGAGCCGACCGGCAATCTCGACCAGGCGACCGGTCGGCAGATCGCCGACCTGCTCTTCGAAACCGCCGAGGCGCGCGGCACGACGCTCGTCCTAGTGACGCACGACGCCGCCCTGGCGACGCGCTGCCGCCGACAGATCGCCATGCGCTCGGGCCGCATCGAAGCCTCGCCGGCTCTCGTGCGAACGGCCTGAGCCATGCGTCCGGCCGAAGCGTTGCGCCTCGCCATCCGCTTCTCGCTGCGCGAGATGCGCGGCGGACTTTCCGGGTTTGTCGTCTTCCTGACCTGCATAGCCCTTGGCGTCGGGGCGATCGGCGGCGTCAATTCCGTCGCCGAGGCGATAAGCGCCAGCGTATCCGCTCAGGGCCGCATCCTGCTCGGCGGCGACCTCCGGTTCGAACTCAACCAGCGCGCCGCCGACGACGCCGAGCGCGCCTATTTCCGCAGCCTCGGCACGGTCGCGCAGAGCGCCGACATGCGTTCAATGGCGCGCTTGGCGGACGGATCGGACCAGGCGCTTGTCGAGGTGAAGGCGGTGGACGACGCCTACCCGCTCTACGGCACGCTCGCGACCGACCCCGAACTTTCGCATGACGCACTGTTCGGGGAAGAGAATGGCGCCTATGGAGCCGCCGCGCCGGACATATTGCTCGCCCGGCTCCACCTGAAGATTGGCGATCGCGTCAGGCTCGGCAACGCGACGATTGAGCTGCGCGCCCGACTCGTGGATGAACCGGACGCCGTGTCGGAAGGTTTCGCCTTCGCGCCGCGGCTCCTCGTCTCGCTCGATGCCCTTCGGGCGGCGGGACTGGTCCAGCCCGGCAGCCTGGTGAAGAACGTCTACAAGGTGAAGCTCGCCGCCGCGACCGGCGATGCGGCCCAGAAGAAGATCTTCGAAGGCTCCGGCGACCGCTTTCCACAGGCCGGCTGGAGCATCCGCACCCGCATGAACGCCGCGCCGGCGCTCGCCTCCAACATCGAGCGTTTCACCCAGTTCCTGACACTCGTCGGCCTCACCGCGCTGATCGTCGGCGGCGTTGGCGTGGCCAACGCCGTGCGCGCCTATCTCGACGCCAAGCGCGGCGTCATCGCCACCTTCAAGAGCCTCGGCGCATCGGGCGGCTTCGTCTTTACGGTCTATCTCGTCCAGATCGGCCTGATCGCCCTGATCGGCATCCTCGCCGGCCTGGTGCTCGCGGCGGCCCTTCCCTTCGTCGCCGCCTGGGCGCTTGCCTCCGTCATTCCCGTACCCGCGGAAGGCGGCATCTATCCCGGCGCGCTGGCCATGGCCGCGATCTTCGGCATCCTGGTGACGCTCGCCTTCGCGCTCCTGCCGCTCGGCCGCGCGCGCGATGTTCCGGCGACCGCTCTGTTTCGCGAAATGGGCTTCGAGGCGACCGGCCTGGCGCGGCCACCCTATCTTGTCGCCGCCGGCGGCATCGTCGCCGTGCTGGCGCTGCTCGCGGTTTGGTACGCCAGCGACCGCCATCTCGCCATCGTCTTCATCTGCGCCACGGCGTTCGCATTCGTCGTCCTCAGAAGCGTCGGCTGGCTGGTGCAATTCCTGGCACGCCGCAGTCCGCGCCTGCGCTCGACGGCTTTGCGGCTCGCCGTCGGCAACATCCATCGGCCGGGCGCGCTGACGAATTCGGTCGTCCTCTCGCTCGGGCTTGGCCTGACCCTGCTCGCGACGCTGGCGCTGATCGACGGCAATCTGAGGCATCAGATCGCCGACAGCCTGCCG
>JBQCFA010000416.1:0-3688 GCA_051959695.1 Rhizobiaceae bacterium | reverse complement strand
CATCTTGTGTATGTCGCGGCCGACAGATTTCTCCATCTGCTCGAACCGGCGGACATCTGCGTCGGCATGGATCTTCATCACATGCGGTTCGCGTCCGAACCGGCAAAGCAACCGATAGAGAAAGGCGAAGCGGTCGGGATCGGAATGACAGATCACCATGCGAGCGCGCTCGACGAATTCCCGAGGTACCTTGAGTTCCCTTTCTTCCGGGACTTCGGGCAAGGTTTCCTGGCCGGCGAAAAGGTTGTCGGCGTCCTTCCCCGAAACCGTCCAGACGATCTCGCCGGGCGTGACGCCGTTCAGCGCCAGCCGCCGCGCAGCCTCGCGCCAGCCGTCGAAATCCGTCTCGCCGGAAAGGCGGACGGTGCGGGCGGAATGCTTCCGGACGGCCGTGACGGGCATGGCTCAGAACAGCGAAAGCTGCTGGGGCTGCGGGACGAGTCGGGCGCGTAGATGCGCATCGTCGATCGATCTTCCGGGCGACCAGCCAACCGCCACGATGAACGGCCGGACCTTGGCGATCGATGCGCACAGCCTGCCGACATCCTCCAGTCGAAGGCTGCGAAAGCGTCGACTCTCTAGGATCCGGTCAACCGATCTGACGCCGAAGCCGGGAACACGCAGCAGGATTTCCCTCGACGCCCGATTGACATCGACGGGAAAGAAGTCGCGATGCGCCATCGCCCAGGAAAGCTTCGGGTCGACGGCGAGGTCCAACATGCCATCAGGACTTGCCGCAAGGATCTCGGGCTGCGAAAAGCCGTAGAAGCGCATCAGCCAGTCGGCCTGGTAAAGACGGTGCTCGCGCATCAGGGGCGGTTTCGACAGCGGCAGGACCGACTTCGAATCGGGAATCGGGCTGAAGGCCGAATAGTAGACTCGCCTCAGCCGGTAGCTGCCATAGAGCCGGGCGCTGGCTTTCAGGATGACGTCGTCGGTGGTGGCGTCGGCCCCGATGATCATCTGCGTGCTCTGGCCGGCCGGCGCGAAACGCTTGCGCTGTCGGGTCTGTTTTGTAGGTTCTGACATCTCCTCCATGCGGCTGCGCAATCGCGCCATGGAGACGCGGATCGTCTCCGGCTTTTTCTCCGGAGCGAAGCGCCTGACACTCTCGTCGGTCGGCAGTTCGACATTGATCGAAAGGCGGTCCGCATAGCGGCCGGCGGCGTCGATCAGGTCCTGCGAGCAATCGGGGATGGTTTTCAGGTGGATGTAGCCGGCGAAATTTTCCTCTTCGCGCAAGCGGCGGGCTACCTCGACGATTTCGCCCATCGTTTCGTCCGGCGAACGGATGACAGCTGAAGAGAGAAACAGGCCCTCGATATAGTTGCGCTTGTAGAATTCGACCGTCAGCCGGACCACATCCTCCACGGTGAAGCGCGCCCGCCGCACGTTCGAGGATGAACGATTGATGCAATAGGCGCAGTCGTAGATGCAGAAATTGGTCAGCAGCACCTTGAGAAGCGAAATGCAGCGGCCGTCAGGCGCGTAGGCATGACAAATGCCCATGCCTTCCGTCGAGCCGATGCCGCGACTTTTCAGCGAGTTGCGGCCGCCGGCACCAGAGGAAGCGCAGGAGGCGTCATATTTGGCGGCATCCGAAAGGATCGCCAGCTTTTCCAGGAGTGCACGCTGTGCCATTCGTTCATGGTATGTTCTGAACGGCAGCGAATGCAATAAAGTTTGACACTCTCACCGGATCGTGAAGACGCAGCGGGCTTTGTGCCGTCTAGACGCTTATATCGATGATCCCGCAATCGCCCGCGTCGGTACCGAAGACAAGACGCTTGCCGTCGTCATCCCAGTTCATGGAGGTGACGGCGCCCTTGCCGGGTCGCCGCAAAAGCACTTCCTTCTGGTCGGCGAGGCGCGCTGCAAGCACCATTCCATCCTGATAGCCGATGGCGACGATCTCCTCGGCGGGATGGCAGGCAACATTGGTCACCATCGCGTCGCCGCGCGTGCCCAGCTCGGTAGGCGCCTTGCCCATCGGCCCGTCCTTGCCGATGAAGGGCCAGACGATGGCCGCGGGTGCGCCGGAGGTGGCCAGCCATCGGCCTTTAGGCGACCACGAGAAGCTCTTGATCTTCGCCGGATAACCGCTCATGCGCATGTGCCGGCCGTCGGCGAGCCGCCAGCCATGCAGTGCGTTCTCCTGCATCGTGGTGACGACGTAGTTCCCATCCGGCGAGAAGGTGATGCCGGTATGCGATCCAGCCCATTCGAGCTCCAGCGGCTTGCCCTCGGTGGCGGGGAAGGTGAGCGTTGCGCCGTTATAGCGCGCGAGGGCGAGCCGCATGCCCTTCGGCGCGAAGGCCAGCCCCTCGACCGAGCGCGGCGATTCGAAAGCACGCGTCTTGCCGTCGCCGAGACGGACGGTCGCCGTGCGGCCGGTGGCGTAGGCGACGGCCCCTTGCGGGCCAGCGGCGATGCTGGTCACCCATTTGCGGCCTGCTTCGGCGATCGTCGTGACGTCGCCGTCCGGCGACAGTTCTGAAACCTTGCCGTCCTCGCCGCCGCTCAGGAGGCGGCTTTTGTCGAGGGACGGCACTGCGCAGAGCAGGCCGTCATGGACCTGTGCCGATTTATGACCGTGGTCGAGGCGGTGGACGACCCCATCGGCGATGGCGAAATGCGGAACGCCACGAATAAAGGCCGCGGTCACGCAATGGCCGTCGAGGTCGAGCGGAGCGACGGTTGGCATGAGGCGGTCAGGCCGCCTGGCACGCGTCGAAGCTTTGCTTCAGTCGCCCGGCGTCGAGCTCGCGGCCGATGAAGACAAGCCGGCTTTCATGCTTCTCGCCGTCCTTCCACGGGCGCTGGTGGTCGCCTTCGATACTCATATGCACACCCTGGAGAACGTAACGGTCCGGATCGTCCTTGAAGGCGATGATGCCCTTGAGGCGTAAGATGTTCGGGCCTTCGAGCTGTGTCACCTTCTGAATCCACGGGAAGAACTTTCGCGAGTCCATCTCACCGCCGCGCAGCGAAACCGATTGCACCGTCACGTCATGGATATCCGACATCTCGCCGTGGTGATGGTGATGATCATGGCCGGCATGATCATGATGATGCCCATCATGGTCATGATGGTCGTGGTCGTGACCATCATGGTCGTGGTCGTCGGCGTCGAGGAAATGCGGATCGTTCTCCAGAGCCCGGTTCAGGTCGAAGGCGCCACGGTCGAGTACCTCACCCAAGTCGATGCCGGCGCGGGTCGTGCGGTGGATGCGCGCAGCGGGATTGATGGCGCGGATGGTCGCCTCGACGTTGCGAAGTTCTTCCTCGGTCACAAGGTCGGTCTTGTTGAGCAGGACCACGTCGGCAAAGGCGATCTGGTCCTCCGCTTCGCGACTGTCCTTCAGCCTCAGCGGCAGATGCTTGGCGTCGACCAGCGCAACAACCGCGTCAAGCCGCGTCTTGGATCGCACGTCATCGTCCATGAAGAAGGTCTGCGCGACGGGAACGGGATCGGCGAGCCCGGTGGTTTCGACAAGGATCGCGTCGAAGCGGCCGGGACGGCGCATCAAGCCTTCGACGACCCGGATCAGGTCGCCGCGCACCGTGCAGCAGACACAACCATTGTTCATCTCGTAGATTTCCTCGTCGGATTCCACGATCAGGTCGTTGTCGATGCCGATCTCGCCGAACTCGTTGACGATGACGGCATAACGCCGGCCGTGGTTTT
>JBQCFA010000415.1:0-6312 GCA_051959695.1 Rhizobiaceae bacterium | reverse complement strand
GAGGGGAACGCTGGCGGGTACCGGATCCATGAGTTCGGCGACCGAACCTGGGGCAGGGGCATCCTCGCCTGGAGCGGAGGGCCCGGAGAGCTGCAATTGCGGTGGCAGATGCTCCGCGATCCTGCGGCCATGATTGTCCGGCAGCAGCAAAAGCGCCTCGCGGACGAGTTCGGGAGGCTCCCGGGCGAGCAGTTCAGCTGCGTCGTCGGGTGCCCGGGCGCGCAGCGTGTGGATCAACTTCTGAAGGTGCTTCTCAGTGGCCATGCCATGCCCCTCCCTCATATCGAGTCATCGACGGAAAAGACGCGGATTGGTTCATCTTCGTGCGTGTAAACCGGGCCGTCCCGCCGAGCCTTCTACATCCGGCCGTCCGACGACGGACAGTGCGGTCATTAAATGTCCGCAGGGCACCGCCGGACGCACGTCCGCCGATTTGCGGGAGAGACACGCTCACACATCCCACAACGCGGTTGGTTATCGCCGCCATCAGGGGGCCCCAAAAAACCACCCGCATCATACACATTCCCGGCGAAACGGCGATGTCTATTCGGTTTGGCCGCGAAGAAGGGTAGAATGCCCAAATGGCTTCGTGTATGGAGCCGTCTCCCACAAAAGTGGAAGGCGAATGGGCGAAAGAGGCCCTGTCGAACGATATCGGGTGCGACGATGACCAAGAAGTGGACGCCGAATTCCTGGAGGGCGAAGCCGATCCTGCAGGTGCCGTCCTATCCCGACATGGCCGCGCTCGCCGCTACCGAGAAGCAGCTTTCGACCTTTCCGCCGCTGGTTTTTGCAGGTGAGGCGCGCAAGCTGAAACGCGCGCTGGCGGCGGTGGCCAACGGCGAGAGCTTCCTGCTTCAGGGCGGTGATTGCGCCGAAAGTTTCGCCGAGCACGGCGCCGACAACATCCGTGACTTCTTCCGCGTCTTCCTGCAGATGGCGGTGGTGCTGACCTTCGCCGGCTCGCAGCCGGTGGTGAAGGTCGGCCGTATCGCCGGCCAGTTCGCCAAGCCGCGCTCCTCCGACAACGAGACCAAGGACGGCGTCACCTTGCCATCCTACCGCGGCGATATCATCAACGGCATCGAGTTCGACGAGAAGTCGCGTGTGCCCGATCCGGCGCGCCAGGAGATGGCCTACCGGCAGTCGGCGGCGACGCTCAACCTCTTGAGAGCCTTCGCCCAGGGTGGCTATGCGAGCCTGGACAACGTCCACAAATGGATGCTCGGCTTCGTCGCCGACAGTCCGCAGGCGGAGCGCTACGAAGCGCTGGCCAGCCGCATTTCCGAGACGATCGAATTCATGCGCTCGATCGGCATCACGGCGGAAACGAACGCCTCGCTGCGCGAGACGGATTTCTACACCAGCCATGAGGCGCTGCTTCTCGGCTACGAGGAGGCGATGACCCGCATCGATTCCACGTCGGGCGACTGGTACGCGACCTCCGGCCACATGATCTGGATCGGCGACCGGACGCGCCAGGCCGATCACGCCCATGTCGAATATTGCCGGGGCATCAAGAATCCGCTCGGCCTGAAGTGCGGCCCATCGCTGACGGCCGATGATTTGTTGCGGCTGACCGACCTGCTCAATCCGGAGAACGAGCCGGGCCGGCTCACCCTGATCGCGCGTTTCGGCGCCGACAAGGTCACCGAGCACCTGCCGAAGCTGGTGCGCGCGGTGCAGAGGGAGGGGCGCAAGGTGGTCTGGTCGTGCGATCCCATGCACGGCAACACGGTCACGGCCGCCGGCTTCAAGACACGCCCGTTCGACCGCATCCTCAAGGAGGTGCAGACCTTCTTCGACGTTCACCGCGCCGAAGGCTCGCATCCCGGCGGCATTCACGTGGAGATGACCGGCAAGAACGTGACCGAGTGCACCGGCGGCGCACGGGCGGTGACGGCGGAGGAACTGCAGGACCGCTACCACACGCATTGCGACCCGCGGCTCAACGCCGACCAGGCGCTGGAACTGGCCTTCCTGGTGGCGGAGCTGCTCAACAAGAACCGCGCCGGCATTCCGCAGAGGAAGGCCGCCAACGGGTAGGGCGGCCGGACTGGTATCCCGGTCGGAAAGGGGCGCCCTATTGGCGCCCTTTTTATCTGCGGCCGACGTCGCATTTCCCTCATCGCTGTCTTAAGGATTTTGCGATCGTCCTGAACTCCATACGGCCATAGACTCATGCGCCAATGGAGGAGGGATCATGGACGATAAGGACACGCGTACCGGCAGCTGCCTGTGCGGAGCGGTGCGGTTCAAGACGCGCGGGGTCCTGCGCGGCGTGGTCTACTGCCATTGCTCGCAATGCCGGAAACAGAGTGGCCATATCTACGCGGCGACGAACGTTCCCGATGCGAACATCGCTATCGAGGGCGGCGACGGGATAAGTTGGTATCAATCCTCGCCGGGAGCCCGGCGTGGGTTTTGCCGCATCTGCGGGTCCGCTCTCTTCTGGAAGCGTGACGGTTCCGACTACGTTTCCGTGCTGGCGGGATCGTTCGACCAGCCTTCCGGACTGGAGGGCGCGCGGCACATCTTCGTGGCCGACAAGGGCGATTACTACGCGATCAATGACGAACTGCCGCTACACCGCGGGTCGGGGTGACCCGCCCGCGGGGGTGCGGCGCGTCACGGATGGCGCAGTTCTTCCCGACGGGCACGGACCGAAGCCCGATAGCCCGCATGGTTCATCGTCCGGCCGCTCGACAAGTGCGTCCCTTCCGGGCTTGACCGGTAGGATCCCGGATGCGGATGATGGTCGCCGTGATGGTGCCAATGGTGCCCTCGACGGTACCGATAGCGGTCGCCGCCATAGTAGCCGCCGTAATAGACCCCGCCGTAGTAGGGACCATAGTAGCCCGGTCCGTAATAGCCCGGACCATAGTAGTCCGAATAGACATAGTCGCCGTAATAGGCGCCGCCGTCCACACAACCGGCGAGGCCGATGCCAAGCACGGCAACCGCTCCCGCCAACGCCAATCCTCTTATCGACATTTCGTGGTTCCTTTCTGAAGGAGGATATGGAACCCGGCGGAACAGCGGCAAGGAGGGCAGCCCGCCAAGCGAACCTGTTGTTCGCGAGGCATTTTCTTCACGGATCGCAGGCGATAAGAGCAGGTGAAAGCGGAGAGAACCATGCTTCGGCTGATCAGTGCGTTCAGGAATTCGTCGCGTGCCTTCGGCCGTCTTCTTCGTTCCGAAGCGGCCTTCCAGCAGGAGTTCGCCCTTTTCCTGCTGTCGCTGCCCGTCGGCTGGTTCCTCGCTCCGACCTGGCGGGGCTATGCGCTACTGGTCGGTTCGCTGATCGTGTTGATGATCGTCGAAGTGCTGAACACGGCGGTGGAGGCCGCCTGCAACGCTCTCTCCCGTGAGTTCAACTCCGACATCCAGTTTGCCAAGGACTGCGGGTCGCTTGCCGTACTGCTCGCGGTGGCGCTGGCCGCCATCGTCTGGCTGCTTGCCCTCATCGACTTTTTCCAGACCGCCGTTTCGTAAGCCCCCGGTCAATCTGCCGGCCGGCGTCGCCGTTCCAGCTTCTGGATGTCTTCCGCCAGCCGTTCGATGCGCGCCAGGATCGTGACGAGCTGATCGTTGCGCAGCTGGTCGAGCTTGTCGTGCAACGCCATGATTTCGATTTCGGCTTTCAGGTTCACTTCGTAGTCGTGGGTGGCGTCGATTCGGTCATGCTCGGTCTGCCGGTTCTGCGACATCATGATGACCGGCGCCTGGATGGCGGCGAGCATCGACAAGAGCAGGTTGAGGAAGATGAACGGATAGGGGTCGAATGCTTCCCTCGCCAGCCAGAGGTTGGCACAGGTCCAGACCGCCAGGAACAGGCAGAAGCTGATGATGAACCGCCACGAACCTCCGACGCGGGCGATCGAGTCGGCCAGCCGGTCGCCGAAGGAAAGATGTTTCTCGTAAGCCTCGTTGGTATCGCGCGCGACCGGCCGCCTCTCCATTGTGCTCTGAAGCACGTTGCGCTCGCCGCGCGTGAGGGTGTCGGGGCGCCGTTTCAGCCAGTGGAGCGCGAGTTCAGGTATCGATTTCATGATAGGGCTTCCGTCTTCTGCCAGCGCGAATGCCTGCGCGCCCCAGAATTAGAGGCAATTCATTGCGCCGGAAAGCGGGCGGTCGAACAGCGGCGGGCCGCCGGTGGGGCGCATCCGGCTTCAGGGTGGAAAGCACCCATCCGGCGGACTAGATTGCGCGACCATGCTGGAGCCGCTGGGATCGAATTTCTGGTTTGCAGATGGCGGGGTCGTATCCTTCAAGGGCTTCGACTACCCGACACGCATGGCCATCGTGCGTCTTGCCGATGGCGGGCTGTGGGTATGGTCTCCGGTCGAAAAAACGGCTGCGCTTGAGGACGAGGTTCGAGCGCTGGGTCCTGTCCGGCACATCGTCAGCCCCAACAAGTTGCACTATCTGTTTCTAGGCGAGTGGCAGGCCGCATTCCCGGACGCGAGCTTATGGGCGACGGCGGCGACAATCGCCAAGCGCAAGGAACTCCGCTTTGCCGGGGCACTGGCGGACGAGCCTCCCGCCGAATGGATAGGGCAGATCGACCAGTTCTATTTCACCAATTCGCCATTCATGGACGAACTGATCTTCTTCCATCGTGCGTCACGCACCGCCATCATCGCCGACCTGTCGCAGACCTTCAGCGAGCAATTCCTGAAAAGCCATTGGCCCTGGTGGATGCGGCCGATCGCAAGGCTCTCGAAAATGATGGAGGGGTGGGGTTATCCGCCGATCGACTACCGGATCAGTTTCCGCAGCCGCGCAAGCGCGCGCCCCAAGATCCGCGAGTTGATCGGAAAGCATCCCGAGAACGTCGTCGTCGCGCACGGCGAGATTGTCAGGACGGGTGGCGAAGCCTTTCTGCGGCGCGCCTTTTCATGGCTGCTCCGGTAGCCCTTGGAAAGCCGAAATTCAAAACGGGAGACCATCGGCGATTGCCACATCCGGACGCCCCAGCTAGAGGTCGCGCATGACCACGATCCGCGACACGCTTGCCATCGCCATCGCCCAACTCAACCCGGTCGTCGGCGACATTGCCGGCAACCTCGCCAAGGCGCGCGAGGCCCGCGCCGACGCAGTGCGGCAGGGCGCCGATCTGATCCTTTTCACAGAACTCTTCATCGCCGGCTATCCACCCGAGGACCTGGTCCTCAGGCCGGCGTTCCTCGAAGCCTGCGAAAAGGCCGTCATGGAGTTTGCGAAAGATACGGCGGACGGCGGTCCCGGCGTCGTCATCGGGACGCCGCTGAAGCGGCCGTCCGGCATCCACAATTCGATCATGCTGCTCGATGGCGGCAAGGTCGCGGCGGAACGCTACAAGGTCAACCTGCCGAATTATGGCGAGTTCGACGAGAAGCGTGTCTTCGTCGCCGGCCCCAACATGCCCGGGCCGGCCAATTTCCGCGGCGTTCGCCTCGGCATCCCCGTGTGCGAGGACATATGGGGCGACATGGGAGTGTGCGAGACGCTTGCCGAAAGCGGCGCCGAAATGCTGCTCGTGCCGAACGGCTCGCCCTTCTACCGCGGTAAGGTCGAGGTGCGTCACCAGGTCGCCATCCGCCAGGTCGTGGAAAGCGGGCTGCCGCTGATCTACGCCAACCAGCTCGGCGGACAGGACGAACTCGTCTTCGACGGCGCTTCCTTCGCCATCCAGGCGGATCGCACGCTCGCGTTCCAGATGAGCCAGTTCGAGGAAGCGGTCGCCGTCACCCGCTGGAAGCGGGTTGGGGACAGATGGCGCTGCGAGAACGGGCCGATGTCGAAGATCCCCGAGCGGGAAGAGGCCGACTACCGCGCCTGCATGCTCGGCCTTCGGGACTACGTCAACAAGAACGGGTTCAAGAACGTGGTGCTCGGCCTGTCGGGCGGCATCGATTCGGCGCTTTGCGCCGCACTTGCCGTCGATGCGCTCGGCGAGGAACGACTCCATGCGGTGATGCTGCCATACCGCTATACGTCGAAGGCGTCGCTGAAGGACGCGGAGGATTGCGCCCGGGCGCTCGGCTGTCGCTACGACCTCGTACCGATCATGGACCCCGTGCAAGGCTTCTCGCACGCGCTGTCGCAGCTCTTCGAGGGAACGACGGAGGGGATCACCGAGGAAAACCTGCAAAGCCGCACGCGCGGCACGATCCTCATGGCCATCTCGAACAAGTTCGGCTCGATGGTGGTCACTACCGGCAACAAGTCGGAGATGTCGGTCGGATACGCGACGCTCTATGGGGACATGAATGGCGGCTTCAATCCCATCAAGGACCTCTACAAGATGCAGGTCTACGCGCTGTCGCG
>JBQCFA010000414.1:0-12601 GCA_051959695.1 Rhizobiaceae bacterium | reverse complement strand
CAAGCATCGGCCACAAGGCGAACACCGCCGCGAAGGCAAGCGCCGGAAGGGCCAGGAGAAAAGGGTCGTTCCAACCGGAACGCAGCCGCGAAAGGAGGGGCGCGCCACGCCCCTGCCGATTGCCTGCTACGTTCCGGATTGGCTCATCGAGCACGGAACTGGTTCCACTTGTCGAGGGTCTTGGCCAGATTGCTCTGCCCCAAATCACCTTCGGCGGTGTAATATTTGTAGGCCAGCGTCCTGTAGTGCTCCGGGTGAGCGCCCGAGCACGGCATGTACTGGGAATCCTGCTTGGAGAACTGCTTCAGCACTTCCTTGGAGGGGACGACGATGCCGAAATTTGTCAGCTCGGTGTATTTCTTCTGGTTTTCCGGCCTGAACCACCATTCCAGGAATTCCTGTCCGACATGGCCATTCGGACCGTTCTTCAGCACCACGCCGACGCCACGGATCACGCCTGTACCGGGAGGCGCGGCGAGATGGATGTCCTGCCCTGCCTTCAATGCGCCAAGCGCCGCCGGCGCGAAAGCCCATGCCATGACGGTGTCGCCGTTGACGAGATCCTGGATACCTTTCGGAGCGTTGTCCCAAAGCACCAGATTACCGGATATGCCGTCGAGCTTCTTCAGCGCCTTGTCATAGTCCAGCGGATAGAGCTTGGACGGATCCACGCCGGCAGCAACCAGCGCGTATTCGAAATTGATCGGCACGCCCAGGCCGCCGGACGCCATACCGCGATTGCCGGGAAAGGTCCTGGTGTCGAAAAAGTCTGCCCATGTCTTGGGCGGATTGTCCGCGACCTTCGCACCATAGATGAGAAGGCCTGCCGTGTCCTGAGAGACGGCGTAGTCCTTGTCGATCAGCTTTGCTTCCTGCATCGCCGCCAGGGTGGTGCCGTTCCATTTCGAGGTGTCGATGTCGGCATAGATGCCAGACTTCTCCGTGATGTTGAAAACATCCAGGCCCATGCCGAGAACCACGTCGTAGGGCGCATTGCCCGTCCTCGCGATCAACTGCATCTTTGCGCCGGCATCGGTGTCGGAAAGCGTGACGCCTGTCGCCTTGATGCCGGTCTGAGCCGTGAAATCCTTCAGGATGGCGTCCACGGCCTGGCCGTTGACCCCGGCCGAATGCCCGACCACGATCTCTTCGGCGCCGGCCGATGCAAACGTGACGGAAAGTGCCATGAGGGCGATAGCCAGCGTGGCGGATCGTTTTGCGTATGTCATTTCATTCCTCCCTTGTTGCGGTTTAACGTTTCCCTACCCCTCAGGCCTTCAGCATCTCAGAGGCGGGCGAACCTAGACTTTCCTTCATCCGCCGGAATGCCTCCGGCGGGGCGTCGTTGTCCTTCATCAGCGAGAACAGCGCGTCGCGAAGCCTGGACTTGACGGCATCGTCATCGACCGGGGCCGTCTGGCCGGGATCCTCTTCGATGTCGTAGAGCACCGTGTTGGTGTCGATCATTTCATCGGGGAACATGTAGGAGTGCATCTTGGTGTGCTCCTTGGACATGTGCGGGATTTTCATGAGCCGCGCGCCCTTGGTGAAATCGAAGGGCTCCGACATGGTTGTGTTCTGCAGCTCCTCGATCATGAAGAGTTTGTTGATATGCGTCGGCATGAGCGTGTATTGATACAGCTCCTGGTTGCGCATATCCCGCGGGTAGCAGAAATAGGTGTGTTGGCCATCCGCGACGTTTATGCCGCCGCCCCAGTAGCCGAATATGACCGCCTCGCGCTGTTCGTTGTCCTTTTCAAGGATCGGGAGCAGCGACCGGCCCCTGACCTCAGGGGGAATATCGACGCCGTAGAGCTCGCAGAAGGTAGGCATCAGATCGATCGTCTGCGTCAGGCTGCTGCGCCTTTCGCCGGCATTGCGCGTATGCGCGGGGTGGTGGACGAAGAGCGGAATATGGGAGATCTCCTCATAGAGCGGCATCCGGTTCTTGCCCCACCAATTGTGCTCGCCAAGGAGGAAGCCGTGGTCGGTGGTGACGAAGAGGCAGGTATCCTTCCAGAGATCGTGAGCGTCGAAATAGTCGAGGACGCGGCCGAGCAGTTCGTCGCAAAGGGCCACGGAGGCGCAATAATTGGCGCGAAGTTCGTCGATCTCGTCCTGCGTCTCACATAGTTCACGGTAGCGCGGCCAATCGAGGATCGGTCCCTCGTAGCCCGTTGGAAAGAGGTCCCGGAACCTCTGCGGCGCGTGAAAGGGTTCGTGCGGATCGAACGTCTCGATCTGGAGGAACCAGTTGTCGGCCTCGAGGTTGGCGTCCAGAAACTCGATCCCCCTTTCGAAGCACTGGACCGAGGGAAAGTCCTTCTCCTCGCGAATGAACTCGCGATTGATCATGTAGTGGTACGGGCTCTGTTTCGCGTTCAGATCCGCCTGCATGGGATGGAACTTCTTGCGGATCCGCTCGAAGGGCGTCTTGAGGTCGACCTTCCAGGGGTCGAGTTCCTGGCCGCGGATGTAGTCGAAGGAATTGTAGCGCGTGTGATAGGTCGCGCCGCCATCCTCCCAGTAGTGGTAGTGGTCGGAGATCAGATGCGAATAGGCGCCGGCCCCCTTGAGCAGCTCGGGAAACGTGTTGTCGTAGGGTTCGATAGGTCCCCAACTGCGATGCAGGAAGGAGAGCCGTCCGGTCTGCATGTCGCGCCGCGCGGGCATGCAGGGCATCGACCCGACATAGTGCTTGTCGAATGTGATGCACCGTTCAGCCAGCCGTCGGAAGTTGGGCGTGTCGATCACGTCACCGCCATAGGGCTGGAGCATCAGTCGGTTCAGGGAATCAAAAAGAAGGAAGACGGTTTTCATCGGGTGCGGTCCTGCAGCGGTCTGGCGTGTCGTTTTGGGGCGGAGGTCAAGCGTCTCACCACTGAGCGTCCCTCCTTGGTCGCGGCCATTCGGTTTCTTCGAGAATATCGATCAACCGGTCCTTCATCCTCTCGCGAAGGTTTCGCGCGGATCGGTGGTGGTAGAGGTTGTCGAGTTCGTCCGGGTCCGCGGCGAGGTTGTAGAGTTCCCCCTCGCCGGGCAGGGAGTCGTCCGCATTCCGGTGCCACACGACCAATTTCGTCTGTTCGTAGCGCAGCATGGTCGTACGAACCGGCGTCTGGCCGCCGTGACCGCTGTCGCGGTATTCGCATAGTGCCCAGCGGCGCCAGGACGTGCCGTCGCCGCGGACGAGAGGCAGCAGGCTAGCGCCCTGCACCGGCATCGTTCCGGCGGCCTCGCCCGCATCGAGTATGGTCGCCGTCAGATCGATGTTCTGAACCAGCTGATCCTGCACCGCGCCAGCTGGAATTGTCCCGGGCCACGAGAGGATGAGCGGGACACGCGCGACCGCGTCGTAGAGCATGGGGCCCTTGAGCATAATGGCATGATCGCCGAGCATCTCGCCGTGGTCGGAAGTGAAAATGACCAGCGTGTCTTCCGTGGCGCCGGCCGCGTCCAGGGCATCAAGGATGCGGCCGAGCTCGGCATCGATCAGTGAAACCATGGCGTAGTAGCCTGCGCGCGCCTCGCGCAGTTCCGCTTCGGTATAGTCCTGGAAGCCGGGCGCGTGTCCGGCGTAGGACTTCCTGCTATAGGCGCGTTGCACCGCAGGCTTGCCTGCCAGCTCTTCAACCGACCCGACCGGCAGCGGAATTTCGTCCGCATCATAGAGCTCCCGGAACGGTGGCGGCGCGCCGAACGGATGATGCGGGTCGAAGAAATTGGCCATGAAATAGAATGGGCCGGAGCGATCCTGGCTAATGAAGTCGATCGTCTCGTCGGCAATCCAGCGGCTGTAGTGTGCCTCTACCGGGACGACATTGGCCGCTGTCGCCGATTTGGCCACGTTGCCGGACTCGGCGGCCGCGCCTTGGCGATCGGCGACGAGCGTCTTGTAAATCGCGGGGTGGTGCTTGTTCAGCCAGAGATGGTAGCTGTTGGCGGGAGATGGGTGGATCGGATCGTGCGACCAACGGTAGACCCGATAGCCGTCGTCCAGCCTGGGCTCGTCGTTGTTCGAGCAAGCGGCGAGATGTTGCTTGCCCGCCATGCCGCAATCATATCCGGCGTCGGCGAGGGTTTTGGACAGGATCTTGAGACCGGCGGGCAGTTCCACGCCGTTGGCCCAGAGGCCGTGGTTGCGCGGATAAAGTCCCGTGGCGAAGCTGGCGCGTGAGGGGCTGCAGATAGGATTCTGCACGTAGCAGTTTGAGAACCGGACACCGCCCCCAGCGAGACGATCCAGGTTGGGCGTATGGATATGCGGGTTTCCGGCACAACCGAGCGCGTCGAAACGCTGCTGGTCCGTCATGAGGACAAGGATATTGGGCCGAATCCTTGGCAATGCCGCATTCTCCGAGGTGCAAGCGCTCAAATGAGAGCTGCCGCCATTCCAAATTCGCTCATATGAAAGTCCAATCATCGTCGATCTGTCAAGAAATCCGGCAAATAATTCGCAAAAATAGCCGATATCCTTGGGAAAAATCCAGATTGATGGTTGCATTACCGCTCATATGAGCGATTATGGTTTTGCTAATGAGGCGGAGCGTACTATGAGCAGGTTCACCGAGCGAATGCTCATCGCGGCCGTCGCGCGCAGTTTCTATGCGGCGGGTAGAACAAAATCCGAGATCGCGGACGAGTTCGGCCTCAGCCGCTTTCGCGTCGCGCGCCTGATCGAGAAGGCACTGGCCAACGGCACCGTCCGCATCGAGTTCGATCCGTTGTGGACGGGCGTCGACTACGAGCTCTCCGATCAACTGCAGCGTCGCTTCGAACTCCACAACGTCCTGGTTGCGCCCGACAAGGACGGTGAAGCCGATCTCGACCTCCTCGGGCAGCTTACCGCTATGCTGCTGGGCGAGATTTCGGGCCCGCGTGACGTCATAGGGTTTTCATGGAACCGGGCGATGGAGGCGATCAGCCGTTACCTGCCTCCGATGGCGGCGCAGAGCGTGGTTCAGCTCTGCGGCGCATGGCCCGGCGCCGGGGAACGGCGCACCTCGCTCGACCTGGTCCGCGACGTGGCAAGGCTGAGCAGAGGTCGCGCCTATACGTTCTACGCACCGATGATCGCCAGCGACCCCATCGCCGCACAGGCAATCCGCCGGCAAAGCGACTTCGTGGCGGCGAGTGCCATGTTCGACAAGGTAACCGTCGCGCTTGTCGGAGTCGGGGAATGGAGCCCGCGTGGCTCAACCCTGTGGAGCATGTTCACCGAGGATCAGTGCCGCCGCATTGTCGAGGATGGCGTCCTTGCGGAGATGAGCGGTATTACCTTCGATGGCGCAGGCAATGCCATCGATTCCATCCTTTCGGACGTTTCGATCGGCATATCAGCAACTGAGCTGGGCCGGTGCGAAGAAGTCATCGCTACAGTATTCGGCGTCGAAAGGATGCGGGCGGTTCATGCGGTTCTTTGTGGCAAGCGCATCACTTCACTGATTACGCATGCCAGCGCGGCACGTGCCCTTTTGACCATGCAGGTCCGGAACAACCAAGGTACAACGCCTTGATTTAATTTGGTGGCGGCAGTGCGCAAACCTGGCCCTAAATCGAGCCAGTAAGATGTCCGGTTCTGGAAAGAGCCGAGCCAGTTTTAATGGCTGAATTGGGGGCGCGAAATGGCCGTTGGTCCATTTGGTGGCCAAATCGCTTGATTTTAGAGGGTCTGTCGGTCGGGACACGGCTCGTGTTGCGGTAAAGTCTAGCGAGTTCTTTCCTAGATGGTCGCCTTTTTCGAATTGGGGGTTAGAGCCGCCCGATCAGGATCCTTGCGGAAAGCCTCGAACACCGTCGCGCGCAGCCAGCGGTGACCGGGATCGGCATCCATCCGCGGGTGCCAGATCTGCGACACGACAAGCTCCGGCATCGGAATCGGCAGATCGAACAGCGCTATCTCGTAGCCAGGGAGCGCTAGGCAGGCCGAGCGCGGGACGAGCCCCAGGAGATCGGAGGCCGACGCCACGGCGATGACCGCCGGAAAGCCCGGGACGATGACGCTCACCCGGCGTGAGAGCCCGCGGGCGGCCAGCGCCTCGTCCGCCGGACCGGAATAATTCCGCCTCCGCGCAAACACCGCATGGCCCCATGCGCACAGGCGTTCCGGCGTGACCGGCGCATCGAAGAGGGGATGGCCGGTTCGGGCGATGCCCACATAGGTATCGCGATAGAGTGTCTGGCCGCGAAGTTCGCCGCCATCGCCTGAGATCACGCCGATCTCCAGATCGACCGTGCCATCCCTGAGCGGCCCGATATCCTTGTCGGGTTTCGGCACGAAGCGCAGCCGCACGCCGGGCGCCACGGCGGCCACCGCAGCACTCAGCTTCGCGGCATAGAGCTGCGTAAATGCCTCGTTGGCGCGGACGGTGAACTCGCGCTCCATTGCCCGGGGGTCGATCGGCGGCGGCGGCCGCAGCACGGCCTGCGCTCCCGCCGCCATCACACGGACCCGCTCAGCGATCACCTCGGCGTGGGGCGTGAGCACCATGGCGCGGCCGGCCGGCACCAACACCGGATCGCCGAGGGCCTCCCTGAGCCGCGACAGGGTGCGGCTCATCGCCGACGTGCTGAGCCCGAGCCTGTGCGCGGCCCGTGTCACGCTGCGTTCCTGAATCAGGACATCGAGCGCGGCGAGCAGATTCAGATCGACATGAGGCATGGCGTTCTACGCAAATGTCAGTTGAGCTCGTTGCGTCTGGCGCAATTCCCAGCGGCGGCCATATCAGGACGGCCTCACGAAGGAAAGCTCCCATGTTGCAGACGATCCTCGAACCCCATGCCGACGGCCTGCCTGCGCCACGCCGTCATTTCGCCATTGCCGTCCTCCTCCTGACGCTGGTGCTTGTGGTGCTCGACAGCGCCATCGCCAACATTGCGCTGCCCTCGATTGCCGCCTCCTTGCATGCCAACCCGAGCGATACGGTCTGGGTAGTTTCGAGTTACCAGCTCGCCGTGCTGGTGGCGCTGCTGCCCTGTGGCGTCATCGGCGAGATGGTCGGGCCGCGCCAGGTCTTCCTCGCGGGCGTCGCGCTCTTCACCCTGGCCTCGGCGGGCTGCGCCTTCTCCAGCACTCTTTCCATGCTGGTGGCCGCCCGGTTCGTGCAAGGCCTCGGCGGCGGGGCGATCATGGCATTGGGCATCATGAACCTGAGGTTCTCGGTGCCGCAGCGCCTCCTCGGCACGATCATCGGCATCAACGCGATGACGATCGCCGTCGCTTCGGCCGCCGGACCCGGCATCGCGGGAGCGATCCTCGCGGTAGCGTCCTGGCCGTTGCTCTTTGCCGTCAACATTCCGCTCGGCATCGTCGTGCTTACGGCGGGCGGCGTTCTCGCCGGGCCGAAGGGCGTGGCACGGCGGCTTGACGGGAGGGCGGTGGCCGCCAACACCCTCATGTTCGTCCTGTTCTTCATCGGCGCCGATCGCGTTGCGTCGGCCCCTGTGTCGGCCGGCCTGCTGCTGATCGCCGGGTCGATCGCCTGCCTCTTCTGGCTGCTGCGGCTCGAGCGCCGGAGCGCCGCGCCGCTGGTGCCGATCGATCTCCTGGCCACACCGGCGTTCCGGGTCTCCGTCATCGCCTCGGTCTGCTGCTTCACTGGCCAGACACTGGGTGTGATCGCCTTGCCCTTCTACCTCCAGCACGGACTCGGGATGACCGCGACCGAAGCGGGAATTTACATGATGCCCTGGCCGGCGGCGGTGGCGCTGATTGCGCCGATCTCCGGGGGCTTGGCCGACCGGGTGAAGACGGCATGGCTCTGCGCCACTGGCGGCGCCCTGCTGGCCCTTGGCCTTGCTGCGGTCGGGCTGCTGCCAGCCGACCAGCGCGGGGTGGTTTTCGTCGTCGGCACGGTGATCGCCGGCCTCGGCTTCGGCCTGTTCCAGACCCCGAACAACCGCGTCCTGCTATTGTCGGCGCCCAAGGAGCGCAGCGGCGCCGCCGGCGCAATGCAAGGCACGGCGCGGCTGACTGGCCAGACCCTTGGCGCGGTGCTGATGGCCGTCATCTTTGGGGTCGTCCCGCTCGCCTCGGCGCCGGAGGTGGCGCTGGTGCTGGCCGCGGCCTTCGCCGGGGCCGCCGCCGCCGTCAGCCTCGGTCGCGCGCGCCATGAGGCAGCAAACAGGAAGGCTGCGGAGACCGCATCCTAGCTTTGCTGCCAAGGCTCAATGCACAAATGCCAATTCCGCTTGCGAAACGGATATCCATGCGACAAGCGAGCACAAGAAATTCGCCGGGCCATTTTCAGGAAATCCAACTCCGACCTTCAACGGCAGCAACAGGGGCGCGTCGCGGACTCGAATAGACCCGCTGGGGAGAGCGTCAGGAGGCGAAAGGGCATAGCTTTTGCGAATGATCACCTCGACGGCCCGCGGTTGGGCGTGGCGGGAGCGTTGCTGCCGTCCATCAATTAAAGGCGGGCGGTTTTGAGTGACGAGAAGCGCCCGCACTTGCGGCGCTTTCCCGGGCGTAGTGAGCGATCGTTAGCTAATGAACCACGGGCGAGAACGTAGGCTCGCTGCCTCCTATCGTCCTCGTCGCCAGCTGATCCAAATCCCTACCAACGCGGCGAGAGAAACCAGTGCGAGGGAGCCGTTGATTGCGAACAAGATGAATCGCGGGATGCGCTTCGCATTGGGCACCGGATCGCGGAGTCGCGGCACAAGCTCCCGCCAGACGGCCGCACAGAAACAGAACGCGCTGAAGAGCACCAGGATGGTACTTGCAAACATTGCAATGGAATCGGGAACCACCTTTCCCAGGAGGGCCTTGGCTCCAATGCCGCTTGCCAGGGATGCGAGTCCGGTTCGGACCCAAGCCGCATAGGTCCGCTCGGCGGCGAAGATCGTTCGATCGGAAGCGAGCAGGGTGCTCCGATCGGAGGTCCCCTCAATGCTGCTGGCGCTCTCTTCGATATTCCTAGCGCTTTCCTTGACGGTTTTAGCCGTCCTTTGGATCGCCGTGCGGTCTTTTTGCGTTTTGGTCGAACGGGCTCTCGCCATTTGACTCGTCTCTGGGTCTCTTACTTTTCTTCGGCCTGAGCTCTCTTGGAGTGTGACGCTGATGCACAATGTCGACGCCAGCAAGATGCCTAAATCCGTCAAAGGACAGCGGTCTGAATTACTAGATAACCTGAGCAGGATGACCGAAAAGACAATGGTGGCGTTGGCGATCGTCTGGATTGTTCTGGCGATTTTGGACCTTGTCGGCAAGCTCGGGCCCAACCTGCAAATCCTGAACAATGTTATCTGGGCGCTGTTCGGCCTGGACTTCCTCGTCAAGCTCCTCATCGCACCCGACAAGGTGAGATTCCTCCGTGAAAATTGGATCTTGCTCGTTTCCTTGATCCTCCCCGCGTTCCGGCTGTTGCGCATCCTGCGGGCATTGAACGCGCTACGTGCACTGTCGCTGGTCAGAATCCTGACGTCACTCAACATCAGCATTGGAGCCTTAGCCGACGCCATGGGGCGCCGCGGCGCCGGCTATGTCAGCATCATTACGGTCATGGTTTTGTTCGGCGGCGCGGCCGCGATGTACAAGGTGGAGCAACCCTCGCAATTGATTGCTGAAGGATATGGCGAAGTCGTGCGCCAGGGAGGCGGCCTCCACAACTACGGCGACGCTCTCTGGTGGACCGCGATGCTGATGACGACGATCGGCTCGCAATACTGGCCGGTAACCACCATCGGCCGTGCTTTGTGTTTCGTGTTGTCGATGTTTTCTCTCGGCGTATTCGGCTATATCACGGCTGCGCTGGCCAGCTTTTTCGTTGATAAAGACGCATCATCGGCGTCCGAGCGCTCGCCGGAAAATTCGTTGATCGCGTTGCGCGACGAGGTCCGTGCTTTGCGCTTCGAAGTCTTGGCCGCTCACGATTCCCGAAAAAAATCCCGGGACGACGTATAGGTTTGCACAAAGGTCGCTCGGCCGGCAGGCAGGAACCTTCATCTGCGCTCACCATTGAATCGCGTCAGTCGAGTACGCCTATGCCCGACGAGCATTTCGAGGTTGTGGCGATGGGACCGATGATTGCGGTCGAGACTTCAACGTCACCAATACCCAGCACGTAGCGACGCGATTTGCCGCTTCCGGAAATTTCTCCTGCGGCGCCTTCAACTCCTGCAGGCAGACCACGTCCGGGGCGGCTTAGTTAAGCCAACGGAGCAGGACGGGTAGACGCGGTTCACGCCATTCATCTTATAGGTGACGATCTTCGTCGCGTCGCAGATCCGGCAACGTGCGACTGGCGTAAAGCCGGTCTGGTGTTGTCCGCGATATCGGCTGGCGCCGACTCGACGCCAAAGACGCTCCGGCCACCATATTCGTGCGATCGCCCGCGCTCTTCAGCGATCAACGCCTCGACAGACGGACCGGACGCGTGCCGCTCCAGACGCCGCGCCTGCTCATCGAGCCGCTTGATTGCAGCCAGTTCCTCCGTATGCCCGAGCCTGGCTTGGTGAACGGCCTTCTTCATTACCTCGATGGTGCGGTCGTAAGCCTTCAGCGGCACGGAATAGGGATGCCGATCCTTGCCACCATGCGCGAGCGAGAAACGCGCCGGATCGCTGAATCGATAGGGCGTCCCATGCACGACCTCCGCCACCATGGCGAGGGCGCGAACTGTACGCGCGCCGACACCGGGCACGAGCAGGAGTTCCGAGAAGTCGCTCGGACCGCATTCTGCAGCGGCGGCGAGATTGCCATGCAGGCGCCGCGCGATGACATCCTTGGGCCGGACGTCATGATGGGCGGGCATGATCAGATGCGGGAGCATCAACTGGTCCTGCTGGGATGCAGTCGGAGGCTCGCGCTGCTCCAGCCGGACAAGCTCCCGTTCGATCCCATCCGGGCCGATCGTGCCGAGGAGGTCGAGCTGACGCTGTCGCGACCCCTGCGCGCGCCGGTCGGTCAGGTTGACGATGACGCCCTGCTCGATGCCGTCGATGGCCGCATGCGGCTCGTCGACGAAGCTTTTGAGACCCTCGGAGAGCCAATGATAGCGCCGGGCCTGCCGGCGATCGCCGTTCATGCCCTGCTGCACGACGACCCACTTGCCATCGTCTGTCACAATGAAGCCATGGAGATAGAGATCGAAACCGTCTTGGACCGCGGCGCTATCCACCTTGGCGACGAGCCGGCTCGCTTTGGCGAGCGCATCCCCGTCAATGCCGACTCGGTTGCCGATCGCGGCGAGTTCGTGCGGCGTCTGCCGGGACTGCTTGCCGCGGCCTCCACAGACATGGATCCCCAATTCGCCCGAGAGCGGGGTCAAGCCGCGTTTGAGGGCGCCCAGCACGCTCGTCGTGATGCCGGAGGAATGCCAGTCCATTCCCATCACCGCGCCGAAGGACTGGAACCAAAAAGGATGGGCGAGTCGTCGAAGGAGTTCGTCGCGGCCATATTCGTGGACGATAGCCTCGCTGATGACAGCGCCGAGCCGCGTCATCCGCTCGCCCAGCCATTTGGGCACGTGGCCGCCATGAAGCGGAAGATCGGCGCTGCCGGCACGACGCGCCATCAGAATCGATCCTCCAGCGTGAGTTGAGAAGCGGAATTCTGGCGATACCCGTCCGTGCTCGCGGCTTCGGACAGGCCTACGTTCCATTGCTCCACGGATCCAAAGGAGCCATTGCGGCCGACATGGACGATCGTGCGTGACAGTGAGACAGGCATATTCGCTAATATAGCAAAGATGGAACGAAAAGCGAACTTTTCTGCTGGCCGGGACGGCCTGACGCGTCGTGGCCAAAGGACCGCTTCGCCCTCCGAAAGCCGAGGTGGCGAGCGACGCGCCACCCCGGCACGAATACCAGAACGACGTGGTGCTTCGCGATCTCGCCCAAGCCTATCTGACCAACTCGGATCCGCATAGCACCGATGCCCAAGAACATCAGGGTCGGCAGATCGCATCGCTGGCGCACTTCGCGTTCACCGAGCACACTGTCATCACGCATCGGATCGCGATGGAGCTCGGCGTGTGACCGAGCGCATGTGCTTGAACATTCTAGAGGGCTGCTGAAGGCGGCCCTCGATCGTAGCAATCAATCGCCGCGGGCGACGGTCCACGGATAAGCATGCCGAAGTTGGATAGCGAAAGTCCCCTACCCGCTTCAAACATTCAAGCCGAAGCGACCGTAGTCGCCGAAGCTTTCTTGTATCGGGATAGGACCTGTGCGGACGCCCGCCGTGACCTCGGCGCGACGACGGAGATGGGAGTTGCGTCGGTGCCGGCGTAGCCCTGACGATCGGGCGGCAGCGCGTATCGCCTCCCGGGTGTGCCACCGACTGGTAGATGGAGGCGATATGGCATTGTTGCGGCCATGCGGCGCCACCACTCCGGCGATCAGGTAAGGCTCAGACCGCCATCGACCGAGATGACCTGTCCGGTGACCCATTCGGAGGCCGGGTCGGTCAGTTGTACGATCCATCTGGCAACATCGTTCGGCTGCCCCCGTCGCTTGAGCGGTATCTGTTCTCGCTCCATCTCCTCGACGGCCGCCGCATGTTCGGCCGACAATCCCATCATCCCCGTCAGCGCGCCGGACTCTGTCGGCCCGGCGGCCACCGCATTGACCCTTATACCCTGTGGTGCGAGTTCGA
>JBQCFA010000413.1:0-3944 GCA_051959695.1 Rhizobiaceae bacterium | reverse complement strand
ATCTTCGCACCGATGGCGATCGCCGCGCGCGCCGGCGTCAAGTCGGTGTCGATCGAGCAGATCCACGCCGCCTACGCGATGGGCGGCACCCAGGGCCAGATCATCCGCCACGTCATCCTCAAGGCGGCGCTGCCCGAGATCTTCACCGGCATGAGGATCGGCATTGGCGTCGGCTGGACGACGCTGGTGGCGGCGGAGATGATCGCCGCCGATCGCGGCCTCGGCTTCATGGTGCTCAACGCCGCGCAGTTCCTGGCCAGCGACACCGTCATCATGGGCATCATCGTCATCGGCGTCTTCGCTTTCGCCTTCGACCTGCTGATCCGCTATCTCGAGCGCCTGCTGATCCCGTGGAAGGGCAGGATCTGACCATGACCTAGCCGCGCCTGCAACCGGGCCGCCGCGCCGACGACGAGCCGAATATCGAGGAACATTCCCTGCACGCCGCCGGCGGGCAAGCGCGTGGTTTACGCGAATGCAGGGGCAGAAGGACGAGGAAAAGATGAGCAAGACCGAGATGACCGCCGAGGATCTGGCCGAGATGTTCGAAGCCTTCAACCGCCACGACGCCGACGCGGTGATGACCGCCTTCGCCGACGATTGCGTCTTCAACGCCGTCGGCGGGCCGGCCGTCTACGGCACGCGCTTCGAGGGCAGGAAGGATATCCGCGCCGCCTTCGCCAAGGTCTGGGAGGACATGCCGGACGCGCGCTGGGACCACCACAGCCATTTCGTTCATGGCGACCGCGCCGTCTCCGAATGGACCTTCTCCGGCACCAACCGCGACGGCATGCGGGTGGAGGCGCAGGGCGCCGACCTCTTCACGCTGCGCGACGGCAAGATCGTCTTCAAGCAGGCTTTCCGCAAGAACCGGCCGCTGCAGAAGGCCTGAACCCGTCGGCGATCTTCATCCCCGGCGATTTTCACCCAAGGAATGCCACAGATGGACAGCCAGGTTATTCCGCTCCGTCGCCCCCACGACCCCTACGATCCGCGCTACGACCCGGTCACCGATCGCGGGCCGGGAACCAACCGCGACTACGCGCCGACCTACTGGATCGCCACCGCCGGCGAGCCGCCCGAAGACGACGGTCCGGTCGTCGCCGACATGGATGTCGACGTGGCGGTGATCGGCTCGGGCTATACGGGCCTCTCCTGCGCCATCCATCTGGCCAGGGAGCACGGCATAAAGGCGACGGTGCTGGAGGCGAACCGCGTTGCCTGGGGCTGTTCGACGCGGAACGGCGGCCAGGCGCAGTTCTCCGCCGGGCGGCTGACCCGCTCCGGCTGGATCGAGCGCTGGGGCCTCGATGTCGCCCGCCGCATGCATGCCGAGATGCTGGAGGGCTTCGACCTCTTCCGCGGCCTGGTCCGTGAAATCGACTGCGAGCCGCAGGACGGCGGCCATCTCTACATCGCCCACAAGGCGAAGGTGCTGCCGAGGATGGAGGCGGAATCCAGGCTGCTCAACGAGGCGTTCGGCTACGGGACCCGCATCCTGTCGCGCGAGGACGTGCACCGGGACTATGTGCGCGACGAGGAGGCCGCCGGCGCCATGCTCGAGCCCGACGGCATCTCCATTCACGCCGGCAAGCTCGCCTTCGGCTACCTGAAGATGGCGCGTTCACTCGGCGCCAAGGTGCATCCGGGCAGCCCGGTCGTCGGCTGGCGGACGAAGGACGGCGTCCACTACCTGGCGACGCCCGGCGGAACGGTTCGCGCGCGCGCCGTGGCGCTCGCCACCGCCGCCTACACGCCGCCCGGCATGCATGCGCTGACGCGCTACCGGCTGATGCCGATCCTGTCCAACTCGATCGTCACCCGCAAGCTGACCGACGCCGAGCGAGAGGCGTGCAATTTCCGCACGAGGATTCCCCTGACCGATACGCGCACGCTGCGCTTCTACTATCGCCTGATGCCGGACGGGCGAGTGCAGATCGGCAGCCGCAGCGCCATCACCGGGGCGGACGCGGAGAACCCGCGCCACCTCAAGCTCCTGGTCGACGGATTGCACCGCAAGTTCCCGGCGCTGAAGGGCATCGACATCGACTATTCCTGGTGGGGCTGGGTCGACGTCAGCCACGACATGATGCCGCGCATCTTCCAGCCCGACCCGAAGCAAAGAATCTTTTACGCCATGGGCTATGGCGGCAACGGCGTCATGTATTCCGCCCAGGCCGGCCGCCGCATGGCGCAACTGGTCGCCGGCAAGGGCGGCGGGCTCGACCTGCCGATCTTCGCCTCCGAACTTCCCGGACACGGCCTCTTGACGCCGTTCCGCCGCATCGGCCAGCGGGCCATGTATCGCTGGTATTTTCTCAGGGACGAAAAGAACTGACGCCCCCGCGGGGCAGCAGAGAAAAGAAAGGAAACGCGCAATGAAGATGACCACCGAAGAAGCTTTCGTGAAGGTGTTGCAGCGCCATGGCATCGAGCACGCCTTCGGCATCATCGGCTCGGCCTTCATGCCGATCTCCGATTTGTTCCCCGAGGCCGGCATCACCTTCTGGGACTGCGCGCATGAAGGTTCGGGCGGCATGATGGCCGACGGCTACACGCGCGCTTCCGGCAGGATGTCGATGATGATCGCCCAGAACGGGCCGGGCATCACCAATTTCGTCACCGCCGTGAAGACGGCCTACTGGAACCACACGCCTCTGCTCCTGGTCACGCCGCAGGCGGCGAACAAGACGGTCGGGCAGGGCGGCTTCCAGGAAGTCGAGCAGATGGCGCTGTTCAAGGACATGGTCGCCTATCAGGAAGAGGTGCGCGACCCCTCGCGCATGGCCGAAACGCTGAACCGGGTGATCCAGCATGCCTGGCGCGCCTCCGCGCCGGCGCAGATCAACGTGCCGCGCGATTTCTGGACGCAGGTGATCGACATCGAGCTTCCGGCGATCGTCGATTTCGAACGCCCGTCGGGCGGCGACGAGGCGCTCGACCGGGCTGCCGCGCTTCTCTCCAAGGCGAAGTTCCCGGTTATCCTGAACGGCGCCGGCGTGGTGCTGGCCGACGCCATCGGCGCCGCGGCGGCGCTTGCGGAGCGGCTCGACGCGCCGGTCTGCTGTGGCTACCAGCACAACGATGCCTTCCCCGGCTCGCATCCGCTCTTCGCCGGGCCGCTCGGTTATAACGGCTCCAAGGCCGGCATGCAGTTGATCGCCAAGGCCGACGTGGTGCTGGCGCTCGGTACCCGCCTCAACCCGTTCTCGACGCTGCCGGGCTACGGCATCGATTACTGGCCGAAGAACGCGGCGATCATCCAGGTCGACATCAATCCCGACCGAATCGGCCTGACCAAGCCGGTTACCGTCGGCATCGTCGGCGACGCCAGGAAGGTGGCGGAAGGTATCCTGGCCCGCCTCGACGACAAGGCGGGAGATGCCGGCCGCGCCGAGCGCAAGGCCGTGATCGCCCAGACCAAGTCGGCCTGGGCGCAGGAACTCACCTCGCTCGACCACGAGCAGGACGATCCGGGCACGACATGGAACGAGCGCGCCCGCAAGGCCAAGCCGGACTGGATGAGCCCGCGCATGGCTTGGCGCGCCATACAGCAGGCGCTGCCGCGCGAGGCCATCATCTCGTCGGATATCGGCAACAACTGCGCCATCGGCAACGCCTATCCCGCGTTCGAGGCGGGCCGCAAATATCTCGCGCCGGGCCTGTTCGGCCCCTGCGGCTACGGCCTGCCCTCGATCGTCGGCGCCAAGATCGCCTGCCCGGAGACGCCGGTGGTCGGCTTCGCCGGCGACGGCGCCTTCGGCATCGCCTGCACGGAGCTGACGGCGATCGGGCGCAAGGAATGGCCGGCGATCACCATGATCGTCTTCCGCAACTACCAGTGGGGCGCGGAGAAGCGCAACTCGACGCTCTGGTACGACGATAATTTCGTCGGCACCGAGCTCGACACGCAGGTCTCCTATGCCGGCATCGCCAAGGCCTGC
>JBQCFA010000412.1:0-3899 GCA_051959695.1 Rhizobiaceae bacterium | reverse complement strand
CATTGGTGGCAACCGTCGTGCCCATCTTGATGTCGCGGATTTTCTCTGACGGGATCGGTTCTTCCCCCGCTACACCGAGGAGGGCGCGGATACCCTGGATAGCAGCGTCGCGATAAGCTTCCGGGTTTTCAGAAAGAAGCTTGCGCGGATGCAGCCCGCCTTCGGGATCGCGGCCGATTACGTCGGTGAACGTGCCGCCCCGGTCGATCCAGAAATCCCAGCGCTCGCCGCCCATCATTCGCTCCACTTGGAAATATTCGTCTCGCGGTCCGTGTAAGGCCGAAAATCGATCCGGGCAACGTCCAAGAGAGGAAGGACAAGCCAGGCTGTAACACGCGGTAACCCAATGTGACGAAACGAAGAACCGCTGCGATCATTGTTTCCACGACCGCTCGGGGGTGACCGGGCGAGCCTTGAAAGGAGAAGGACAATGAAAAAGATCATTCTTGCGTCCGTTTCGGCGATAGCCCTGCTCGGGCTCGCGGCTTGCAATGACAATGGCGGCACCGACAATCAGACCACGCAGAGCACGACTCCGCCTGCGACGACCGCTCCGGCCGCTCCGTCGACCGACAATACGATGAAGCCTGCGCCGACCACGCCACAGGCGGCCCCGTCGGATAATTCCGGCACCGCTACGCCGGCGCCGTCGACGGATACGACGAAGCCCGCGCAGTAGGGGTCAAGAAAAAGTGAGATGAAGGCCGGTTCGCCGGCCTTTTTCTTTTGTCGAGTGCCCGGAAACCGCAGGCCAGCCCTGTCGCGGAGAGGCTGGTCGGCCCGGATATCAGCAGATGGGAGCGTTTGAGCAAGAAGCATCGAAAGATGCTTGCGAGCTCCTGCAAAGGTTGTTCCATTTAGGGCGAACAGACCCTAAAAGGCGCGCATGTCGATCTGGACACGCCTTGGCGATATCGTGTCGCGCGTTTCGGGGACAGCGCTGTCCAACGCGCTCGAAGTCGTACGCACCGTATTTGCCGGCGACCCGGAACTCAGGCGCCGCGTCGCGTTTTCGGTCGCCATGATCGCGTTGTCGGCGAAGATGGCCAAGGCCGATGGCATCGTGACGCAGGATGAGGTCCGCGCGTTCCGGCAGATCTTCGAGGTACCGCAGGCGGAAACGCGCAACGTCGCCCGGCTCTACGACATCGCCAAGCAGGATACGGCAGGCTTCGAAGTCTACGCCGAGCGCCTGGCGGCGATGTGCGGATCCGGCCATCCGAATTGCGCGATGCTAGAGGATATTCTCGACGGCCTGTTTCATATCGCCAAGGCCGACGGCGTGGTACATGAACGGGAAGTGGTGTTCCTGAGGCGCATCTCCGAAATCTTCGAGATCGATGCCGGCCATTTCGAGAGCATCCTGGCGCGTCACGCCGACACGGGCGCCGCGGACCCATACAAGATCCTGGGTGTGGAACGCGAGGCAAGCTTCGAGGAAATCCGCAAGCATTACCGGCGCCTGGTCCGCGAAAACCATCCCGACCGGGCCATCGCCCGCGGCCTGCCGGAGGAATTCGTCGCGATCGCCTCGACGCGCGTGGCGGCGCTCAACACCGCCTACGAGGCGATCGAGCGCGGGCGAGGGCGGGGATGAGCGGGTTCGCGGCGGACCATTCCGGCGCGGAAGTGCGCGTTTCGCCGAACTTCGGCCAAAGGCGGGACGGCAAGCGCGCCGATTCGATCATCCTGCACTATACCGGAATGGAAACGGGGGCGGCCGCCGAGGCCTGGCTCTGCAACCCGGCAAGCGAGGTCTCCTCCCACTACCTGGTCCATGAGGATGGTCGTATCGTGCAGATGGTGCGCGAGGCCGACCGGGCCTGGCATGCCGGGGTAGGTTCGTGGCAGGGCGAAACCGACATGAACTCCCGGTCGGTCGGCATCGAAATCGTCAATCCCGGGCATCTGCTCGGCTAGACCGAGTTCGGCAATAGCCAGACGGAAGGGGTCATCGATCTCTGCCGGGGCATATCGCTGCGCCACGGGATCGCGCCGGAACGGGTGCTGGCGCATTCCGACATCGCGCCGACGCGCAAGATAGACCCCGGGGAGAAGTTCCCCTGGCGGCAGCTGTCGGCGGCGGGCATCGGCCATTTCGTCGAGCCGGTCCCCGTCCGGGAGGGAGAGTTTCCGGCGGAGCCCGGCCGGAGCGCGACAGTCGAGGAACTGCAGTCTATGCTGGCGATCTACGGCTATGGCATCGAGATCAGCGGGGTATTCGACGACATGACCCGGCTGGTGATGGCCGCTTTCCAGCGTCATTTCCGGCCGGCCCGGGTGGATGGCATCGCGGATTCCTCGACAGTGGAAACCCTGCGAAGACTACTCGCCAAGCTTGTGAAGAACGTCTCCTAACTTCCCTTTGGTAAAGCGATTTTTGTTACCGGCGGTCACTCAATGTGACCCCCCGGGCCATTTTTGCTGCTCATTCGCCCCGCAAATCGCGATCCCGCAAGCCCCGGTTCCGACTGTGTGCGGTCCCGGAATAACAACAACCTGCCGGAGTTCCACCTACCGGCCGACCACAGACCAGGACCTCATGAAAAGACTGACCGCGATTGCGGCGGCGCTTGCCGCCGGCATGACGACTTTTGCCGCCCACGCCCACGAAGCGCCGAGGGACGGCGGCAAGATCATGGCCGAGGCGCTGGCCGCCGCGAAACACAAGGCGACCGCACGGAAACGCAAGGTCGAAGCACGCAAGCAGGCCAAAAGGAAGGTCGCGTCGCGGGTGACGCGTCATGGAAGACCCGTGAGGCATCATGCCAAGGGGCTGCCGGGCGTCGGGATCGACAAGATGACGACCGCCGCGATCGACCGAGAGACGGAAACGTCGAGCCATTCGGATCGCAAGATTCCGGCCGCCACGTCCCGTCATGCCTATGGCGAGATGATCGACCGCTATGCCAGGCAATACGGCGTCGCCCCATCCCTCGCGCGCGCCGTTATCCAGGTGGAAAGCGGCTATAACGCCCACAAGACCGGCCGCGCCGGGGAAGTGGGTTTGATGCAGATCAAGCCTTCCACCGCGCGCATGCTCGGCTATTCCGGCAGCGTCAGGGAACTCTACAGTCCGGCGACAAACATCAAGTGGGGCATGAAATATCTTGGCATGGCCAAGGATGTCGGCAACGGCACGACCTGCGGGACGCTCCTCAAATACAATGCCGGGCATGCCGCCAGGCACATGAATCCCGTATCGGCCGCCTACTGCAGGAGCGTGAAGGCGGAACTCGCAGACGCGGCGACTTAATCGCCGCGAAAGGAGACTGACGACGGCCCGGGATTGAAATTTCCGCGGCGAACGTCTTTATACGACGCGCCAGTCGGCCGGGCGGCCGCCCCGCCTATATATCGGCCCCTTTTGCGGCGGTATGGCCGCGATAAGCGGGCCGATATAATGGCGGGGAGGAAAGTCCGGGCTCCACGGAAACACGGTGCCGGTTAACAGCCGGCGGGGGCAACCCCAGGGAAAGTGCCACAGAAAGTAAACCGCCCCGCCTATATATCGGCTGCTTTGCGGCGGCCTAGCCGCGACAGACGGGCCGATATATTGGCGGGGCAAGGGTGAAAGGGTGGGGTAAGAGCCCACCGCGCCGCTGGCAACAGGGGCGGCACGGCAAACCCCACCGGGAGCAAGACCGAATAGGGATGGCGGGAAGGGCAACCTTCAGGGTCGTTTCCGACCCGGCCGTCCGGGTTGGTTGCATGAGGCGGATGGCAACATCCGTCCCAGATGAATGGCCGCCACGTTTCGCAGCCGCGAGGCCATACAGAACCCGGCTTACAGGCCGACTGGCAATTTCTTTCCTTCTTTCGGCGACGTCTGGTGTTGCCAATGCTTGCCAGCGGTAGGATTTGATCCTATCTCCTCGATCCGCCATATAATCCGGAAT
>JBQCFA010000411.1:0-5567 GCA_051959695.1 Rhizobiaceae bacterium | reverse complement strand
CCAATCGACATTCAGGTTTCAGGCGTGGCGCGATGAAATCGGTCCCAGGATGCTGGCCCGGATCGCCAAGTACACTGGTCTTACCCCTGACGACCTCTGATGCAAATCTGGATATCCGGCACCCGATTGTAAGCGATCACGCAGTTACATAGATTAACGACGGAGCCGTTCGCTGCACCTGCGCAGCGCCGGACAATCGGGGGAATGGACATGCCGTTCACGGGTTTCGATATCGTCGTCGCGGTCCTAGTCGTCCTCGTCATCCTGTTCCTGTTCGCGGGCATCCGGACCGTTCCGCAGGGCTATGCCTACACCGTCGAGCGCTTCGGGCGTTACACCAAGACCTTGGCGCCCGGCCTCAACCTCATCATGCCCTTCATCGACCGCGTCGGCGCCAGGATGAACATGATGGAGCAGGTGCTCGACGTTCCTTCGCAGGAAGTCATCACCCGCGACAACGCCACCGTCGGCGTCGACGGCGTCGCCTTCTACCAAATCCTCGACGCGGCGCAGGCGGCCTACCAGGTATCGGGCCTGCAGAACGCCATCCTCAACCTGACCATGACCAACATCCGCACCGTTATGGGCTCGATGGACCTCGACGAGCTCCTGTCCAACCGCGACGCCATCAACGAGAGGCTGCTGCGCGTCGTCGACGAGGCGGCGCACCCGTGGGGCATCAAGATCACACGCGTCGAAATCAAGGACATCAATCCGCCGCGTGACCTGGTGGAATCGATGGGCCGCCAGATGAAGGCCGAGCGCGAGAAGCGCGCCCAGATCCTCGAGGCGGAGGGTCGCAAGCAGGCGCAGGTACTGGAGGCGGAAGGTCGCAGGGAGGCCGCGTTCCGCGACGCGGAGGCGCGCGAACGCTCCGCCGAGGCGGAGGCCCGCGCCACCCAGGTGGTCTCGGAGGCGATCGCCAAGGGCGACGTGCAGGCGATCAACTACTTCGTGGCGCAGAAATATACCGAGGCGATCGGCAAGATCGGCTCCTCCGCCAACAATAAGGTCGTCCTGTTGCCGATCGAGGCGTCTTCGCTGATCGGCTCGCTGGGCGGTATCGGCGCCATCGCGCGCGAGGTCTTCGGCGACAATACGACGAAGCCGCAGCCTCGGGCCCCGGGACGGCCGCCACGCACCGTGCCCGAGCAGGGTTCCAGCTGACCGGAGGAACGGCCGTGATCTCACCGCTCATCCACCAACTCGGTCCCTGGAACTGGATGGTTCTCGGCTGCGTGCTGCTGGTGCTGGAAATCCTTCTTCCTGGCGTATTCCTCCTCTGGATAGGGATCGCGGCGCTGCTTGTCGGCGCGCTTTCGCTGCAGCTCTGGGATTTCGCGCCGTGGAGCTGGGAAATCCAGGTGCTTGTGTTCCTTGCGCTTTCCGTTGTCTCCGCCCTGATCGGCCGCCAGATCATGGCCCGGACCGGCGGCGACAGCGACCAGCCGCTGCTCAACCGCCGCCGCGAGCAGCTGATCGGGCGAACGGCGGTACTCGCCGAACCGATCGCGGAAGGCCATGGCCGCATCCGCATCGGCGACACGTCCTGGCGGGTATGCGGTCCCGACCTTCCGGCCGGCGCGCGCGTCCGCGTCAAGGCGGTCGAGAACGCCGAACTGGTGGTGGAAGCCGTCTGAAGATCCGCGGACCCGTCAGGCCGTGCCGATCCGCAGCAAATCGTGCAGGTGAACAATTCCGATCGGCTTGCCGTCGTCGGTGACGACAAGCGCCGTGATGGCGGAGGAATTGACGATCTGTAGCGCCGTCGCCGCCAGGGTATCGGCCGAGACCGTCTTGGGTCCGCGCGTCATCACCTGATCGACCGTCATCGACAGGAGGTCGCCTTCGACATGGCGGCGCAGATCGCCATCAGTGATGATGCCGATAAGCGCGCCGTCGCCATCCACGATGCCGATACAGCCAAAGCCCTTGCGCGATATCTCCAGTATTGCCTCGCGCATGCCCGTTCCCGATGCCGCTAGCGGCAACCGTTCCCCCGTATGCATGATCGCGCGGACCTTCATCAGATTGGCGCCGAGTTTCCCGCCCGGATGGAACGTGTGGAAGTGATCGGCCGTGAAGCCCCTCGCCTCCAGAAGCGCTATGGCGAGCGCATCACCGATGACGAGTTGCATCAAGGTGGACGTCGTCGGCGCAAGGCCGTGCGGGCAGGCCTCCGGTGCGCGCGGCAACAGAAGCACGATATCCGATTCCCGCGCCAGCGCCGACCTGGCGCCGGCCGTTACCGCGATCAGGGGAATCGAAAAACGTCGGGAATAGGCGATGATCCCGTTCAGCTCGACGGTTTCGCCCGACCAGGACATGGCGATGATGGCGTCGTCGCGGGCGATCATGCCGAGATCGCCATGATTGGCTTCCGCCGGGTGCACGAAAAAGGCGGGCGTTCCGGTCGAGGCGAGGGTCGCGGCGAGCTTGGAGCCGATATGGCCGCTTTTGCCGACGCCGGTGACGATGACGCGGCCGGTAATGCCGGCGATGCGCGCGACCGCGTCAGCGAAAGGTTCAGCCAGGCCATCATCAAGGGCCGAGGCCAGCGCCGCGAGCCCGGCCTGCTCGGTGCTGACCGTTCTTGTCGCCGAGAGGATGGCGGCGCGTATGTCTTCGGCTTTCGGCATGGTCCGTCCGTGCATGGCCTGCTCTATCCGCTTCAGGCCAGCCTAGGCAACAGAGAATAAAGGACTTGCCGCCCTTGAACAGGCTCTCTTCAACGCTCCATTAACCATCCGCTTTTACGGTTCGGTAAAGTTTCGCACTGCCTGCGGAACGGACTGCCGGGAACGTCCATTGCGCCCAGGGAAGATCATCCGAGCGAGCGTGCGCGCCACGCGCCTGGCGGCGGCGCTCGCGGTCGCGTGCGCGAGCCCGGCCCTGCGACCGCATGCGGCCGAGGCGCAGATGCTGGCGCTGCGCGGCAGCGAGGCGCCCAAACGGACGGAAGATGGAAATTCCGGAGGCACTCTCCTCGGAAGCGACCCGATGGGGATACGACTAGGCGAAGGCAGCGACGCCAGGGCGGGCGATATCGGCAGCCCGGCAGGCGTGGATGGCATCCGGCCCGGATTGCGCTCCACGCTGGACACGACCACCGACGACGATACGGATTCCGCGGGCATGGCGACCGACGGCTCGGAAGATGACCCGTTCGTGGTGGCGAATCGACCTTCATCCAGTGCCCCCGGAAAGACCGGCGTCCTTGACACCGCTGATGGGGGCTTGGGCACGCCCCCGGATATGGCCCCTTCCGACCGCAGCCCCGACACCGATGTGGACGGGAGCGATACGGACACAACGGATGGGGCCGCCGCGTCCACGACGAAGCCGACGTCGACCCCGAAGCCAGCTTCCGAAGCGGATGCGGAAGCGACGGGAACCATCCCCGCCAGATCGATCGACGAGGACGATGAGGAGCGCAATAAGCGCGAGGAACGGACAAACCAGCGTGAACAGGCCATCGAAGGCCTGCGGAAGAAGACGGAGGACGATCCCTATGCGCCGCTCGGCATCCCGGCGGGCGGCTTCATCTTGCGGCCGTCGCTCGAGACAGGGCTGACAGGCACCACGAACGCCAATTCGAGCCATGGCGGCAAGGGCGCCGTCCTTTCCGAAAGCACGCTCCGCCTCAACGCCGTTTCCGACTGGTCGGACAAGACCGCTACGATCGACGCTTTCGGCACTCTCCGCAAGTCGATCGCGGGCCAGGACGTCTCGGAGCCCTCGGGCGGGATCGATGCGAAACTCGAAATCCCGTTCGGCAAGGACTATGTCGCACGCGGGACTTTCGGTTACAGCCTCACGCCGGAGAGCCCCTCCTCCCCGGGCTTCGTCGCCGGCACGATCGGAGAACCGCTCACCCAGTCGATCACCGGCAGCCTCGGCGTCGAGAAACAGGCGGGCAAGCTCAGGCTCGGCCTCACCGGCAACGTCGAGCGGGACACCTATGGCGATGCGAAGCTCTCTGGCGGCGGTACGGTTTCCCAGCACGACAGGGATTCGACACTGGTCTCGGCGACGCTGCGGGCCGGCTACGAGATATCGCCTGCGATCGTTCCCTTCGTCGAGGGCGAGGTCGGGCGGCGCTACTATGACGTTGCCGTGGACTCGGCGGGCTATCGCCGCTCCGCCGACCGGCTCGGCTTGCGCGCCGGCGTCACGCTCGATTTCGGCGAGAAACTGAACGGCGAATTGTCGGCGGGCTATCTTCGCGAAGCGGCGGACGACCCCCGCCTCCCGACCATTGCCGGGCCTTCGATCAATACCGCGCTCAACTGGTCGCCTGTGCGCGGCACGACCGTCGCGCTGAACAGCTCGACCGTCGTGGAGGGCACGACGACCGCCGGCGAAAGCGGCGACCTGCTCTATACGACGCAACTGTCGATCGAACGTCAGATGCGGGCCAATTTGACCGGCACCGCCTCGATCGGCGGTCTATTCCGCGACTATTTCGGTTCGAGCGGCCACGATTTCGGCTGGAATGCCGAGCTCGGCATGACCTACTGGCTGAACCGCTACTTTGGCATCACCGGCCGCCTTCGTCATGAAGAACTCACCAGCAACCTGCCCGATCGCGACTACAAGACCGAAAGCGTCTTCCTCGGCGTGAAGGTGCAGCGGTAGACAGACGCTAGCGGCTTGCACCCGCCCGCTTGCGCCGTTCCTCCGGGTGCATTTCCGCGAACAGTTCGTCGATATGCGCCGCGATGCGACCGCGCATTCCCGGGTTCCATAGCGCGAAGGCGATGTTTGCCTCGATGAAACCTTCCGGCGAGCCGCAATCGAATGTCCTGCCCTTGTAGTGATAGCCGTAGAACTGCTGCTCGCTCTGCAGCTTCAGCATGCCGTCGGTGAGCTGGATTTCGTTGCCGGCGCCGCGCTCGGTCTTGCGCAGATGATCGAAGATGGCCGATTCGAGCACGTAGCGGCCCACCACGGCCAGCGTCGAGGGCGCATTCTCGGGCTTGGGCTTTTCGACGATGTGCGTCACGCGTTCGGTGCGCGCGTTCAGGCGCTCGCCGGCCACGATGCCGTATTTGCTGGTGTCTTCGCGCGGCACGTCCTGCACGCCCAGCACGCTGGCATTGTTGCTCATCGCGGTGTCGATCAATTGTTTGGTGACCGAGGTTTCGGAATCGATCAGGTCGTCGGCCAGCAGCACGACGAAGGGCTCGTCGCCCACCGCAGGTTGGGCCGTCAGCACGGCGTGGCCCAGGCCCAGCGCGGCCTTCTGGCGGATGAAGAGACAACTGACGTGATCGGGCAGGATGTCGCGGGCCAGCGACAGCAGTTCTTTCTTGCCCTTTTCTTCGAGCTCGCGCTCGAGTTCGGGCGATGCGTCGAAGTGATCTTCGATGGCGCGCTTGTTGCGGCCGGTCACGAAAATCAGATGCGTGATGCCTGCGGCGACCGCTTCTTCCACGGCATACTGGATCAGCGGCTTGTCGACCACCGGCAGCATTTCCTTGGGCATGGCCTTGGTGGCCGGCAGAAAACGGGTGCCCAGGCCTGCGACGGGGAAGACGGCTTTGCGGATAGGTATCATAAAAAAT
>JBQCFA010000410.1:0-3510 GCA_051959695.1 Rhizobiaceae bacterium | reverse complement strand
CTTTCGGTGGGGCATCCACCGCAAAGGCCCTCAGATCCGTTCCGGCAACCGGCTTTCGTCGGCGAGATCGGAGAAGCGCGTCACGTCCGCCTTGAACTGCAGTTGGACCGTGCCGGTCGGTCCATGCCGTTGCTTGCCGATGATCAGCTCAGCCTTGCCGTGGACCGCTTCCATGTCGGTCTGCCATTTGAAATGCTCGTCGGTGCCGGCGCGCGGCTCCTTGTTCTTCAAATAATATTCCTCGCGGAAGACGAAGAGCACCACATCGGCGTCCTGCTCGATCGACCCGGATTCGCGCAGGTCCGAGAGCTGAGGCCGCTTGTCGTCGCGGCTTTCGACCTGACGCGACAATTGCGAGAGCGCGATGATCGGGACATTGAGTTCCTTGGCCAATGCCTTCAAGCCGGTGGTGATCTCGGTGATCTCCTGCACGCGGTTCTCGTTGGCCCGCTTCGAGGAGCCGGTCATGAGCTGGATATAGTCGATGATGATGACGTCGAGACCGCGCTGGCGCTTCAGGCGGCGCGCGTGGGCGGTAAGCTGGGCGATGGAAATGCCGCCGGTCTGGTCGATGTAGAGCGGCAGGCGCTGCATCATCTGCGAGCAGGCGACCAGCTTCTCGAAATCCGATTCGGTGATCTCGCCGCGCCTTATCTTGGAGGACGGTATCTCGGTCTGCTCGGAGATGATGCGCGTGGCGAGCTGTTCCGACGACATTTCGAGCGAGAAGAGCCCGACGACGCCGCCGCTGGCGGCCTTGAAGGAGCCGTCGGCCTGCGGCGCCGGCTCATAGGCGTTGGCTATGTGGAAGGCGATGTTGGTGGCGAGCGACGACTTGCCCATGCCCGGGCGTCCCGCGACGATGATCAGGTCGGAGGGCTGCAGGCCGCCCATGCGGCGATCCATGTCGCGGAAGCCGGTCGAGATGCCGGAGAGGTGGCCGTCGCGCATATAGGCGGCATTGGCCATGTCGACGGCGGTCTTGACGGCATCGGTGAAGCTCTCGAAGCCGCCGTCGTAGCGGCCCGTTTCCGCAAGCTCGAAAAGCCGGCGCTCGGCATCCTCGATCTGTTCCTGGGGAGCCATGTCGACCGGCGCGTCGTAGGCGATGTTGACCATGTCCTCGCCGACGGTGATGAGGGCGCGGCGGGTGGCAAGGTCGTAGATGGCGCGGCCGTAGTCCGCGGCATTGATGACCGTGACCGCCTCGGCGGCCAAGCGCGCCAGATAGTGCTTGACCTCCATGTCGCCGAGCTTCTGGTCGGCGGGCAGGAAGGTCTTTACCGTCACCGGGTTGGCGGTCTTTCCCATGCGGATGAACTCCGCTGCGACCTCGTATATCTTGCGGTGCAGCGGCTCATGGAAATGCGCCGGCTTGAGGAAGTCGGAGACACGGTAGAAGGCGTCGTTATTGACCAGGATCGCTCCCAGAAGCGCCTGTTCCGCCTCGATGTTGTTCGGCGCCTCTCTGTATAGCGGCGTCTCCGCCTCGCCGAACTTTCTTGCTGCTTCCGCCATGGTTTCCCCGTTCTTCGCCCGTCCTGCCGTACCAGACAAGGTTAAGGGCGGGTGCAAATTCGCGGCGGCTTTACCGATCTCCACAGGGTCTGAAATCGGTGGAAAGAAAGCCGGTTGACTCGAATCGAAGAAGCAATCCTAACCCAGGCCAAGAGAACAAAACAAGAAAATAGACGATGCCTAGCCGAAGGCCCGAGGCGCGCGCGCCTCAGGGTACCCAGGACGCATCAAATGCGGGCTATTTGCTCTTCGCCGTCTTCCTGGGGCGGGGTCGGGCGGGCTCGGGCGGCGCGGTGACGCCATGCGCCATCTCGTGCATGGCGAGCGCCTTTTCCGACTTGCCCATATAGTCGCGCGTGATCGGCAGGGCGTCATTGCGCCTGGTGATCTGGAACTGGAAGTTCACCATGTCCTGCCAGCGGAAGGCGGCTTCCGATACGTCGAGATAGAATTCCCACATGCGTCAAAAGCGCTCGTCATAGATGGCCTTCGCGCGGTCCCGATTTGCCATGAAGCGCTCGCGCCACGCCTTCAGCGTCTCCGCGTAGTGCAGCCTCAGCACCTCGACGTCGGTAACGACGAGACCGGCGCGCTCGATATGCGGCAGCACTTCCGACATGGCCGGAATATAGCCGCCGGGGAAAATATACTTACGGATGAAGGCGTTGGTAGCGGATGGCGGCCCGCTTCGCCCGATCGTGTGGAGCAGCATCACGCCGTCCGGCTTCAGGAGCGTCGCGCATTTCTCGAAAAATGCCTTGTAGTAGTTGACGCCGACATGCTCGAACATGCCGACCGAAACGATCCGGTCGAAGCGTTCCGTCAGGGCGCGGTAATCCTTGATTTCGAAATGGACATGCCGGTCGAGACCTTCCGTCCGCGCCCGTTCCGTTGCGACGGCGTGCTGCTCGGTCGAAAGCGTCACCCCAAGCACTTCCGCGTCGAAATTCCTGGCGAGATAGAGCGCCATGCCGCCCCAGCCGCAGCCGATGTCGAGGACGCTCTGGCCCGGTTTCATCTTCAGCTTGGCGGCGATATGGCGCTTTTTGGCGAGTTGCGCTTCCTCGATCGTCATGTCGGGACGTTCGAAGTAAGCGCAGGAATATTGGAGGTCCGCGTCGAGGAAGAGTTTGTACATCTCGCCCGAGAGGTCGTAGTGACGCTGGACGTTGCGCCTGGCTCGGGAGGCCGTGTTGACCTGCTGAAGACCGCGTATTGCCACCCGCAGCGCTTCGGTGATGCGCGTTAGGCTCGGATTGATTCCCTCCATGCCCATGTTCGTATAGGCGATGCGCAGGAAGCCGAGGACGTCGCCTTCCAGTATGTCGATCTCTCCGTCCATATAGGCTTCGGGCACCCCCAGCGTCGGATGCATCGCAGCGGCGCGCTCGGCATGGGCGGTCTTGAAGCGGACATGCACCGGCCCGCCCGTTCCGTCACCGAACCGGCTGGTCTTCCCGTCCGAGCCCGTGATCTTGAGATCCCCGCTCTTTATCAATCGCTCGACAATACGCCGCAGCAGTACATTCATGGCAAAAAATCCGACTGTCCCCGATTCAAGATAGCGCCGTATTCTGCGTCATAAAGGCACGGGTTGAAAAGTTCTGCCTGGCACAAAAAAGCCCGGGCAAAGGCCCGGGCCATTGGTCCAAAGAATATTGAACTTTACGCTTGCCGGTCTTCCCCATTCTCGGCCGGGCCTTCTTCCTCCTCGTCGAGCTCGCTCGGATCGAAGAAGGCTTCGGGCCGTGCGTTCTCGTTGATGTCCTCGCCATAAATGGCTTCCGCGGAAGTGAGATCCTCGCCCTTGGCCTGGCGTTCCGCCTCGTCGGCGGAGCGCGCCACGTTCAGCGTGACCGTCACCTCGACCTCGGGATGCAGCGCGATGGCCACATTGGTGAGGCCGATCGCCTTGATCGGCTGGTTGAGCTCTACCTGGTTGCGGGCGACGTTGAAGCCTTCCGCCGCCAGAAGCTCGGCGATGTCGCGCGT
>JBQCFA010000409.1:0-2584 GCA_051959695.1 Rhizobiaceae bacterium | reverse complement strand
GGCAATTTTGACCGTTGTGCAATTTGAGGCTTCATTCCGAAGGCGACACGACGCACCAGAATACGACTTTACGATCGTGCACTGCGCCAGAGATGAGTGAGGGGGACCCGTCTGACGAGACAGTTTGGTGGCTTGGTTAAGGCGGATCGGGCTGGTTTCTATGCCGCCAGTCGCTCCGTCATTTCCGCCGTAGCATCAGCAGAAATCAACACGCTGCCTACAGTTCTAGGACTTCGTCGAATGGATTCGGACTCGTGAACACCACGTGGGAAGTGAAGGTGCATTCGCTTTGATCGCATGACACACAGTCAACCCGCTTGCGAGTGCCGCTCTGCGATGTCCTCCGCCGCGACGAGGCCGAAGACCAGCGCCCGCATCAGCCCGCCGATATAGCCGATGGTCGGGCCACCCTCGAAGCCTCCGGCGCTGTTGCCGGCGGCGTAGAGGCCTTGGATAGGCTGTCCTGTCCGATCGCGTACGCGCGCGGTGGCATTGATGCGGAGGCCGCCCATCGTGTGGGTGATGGCGGCTCGACCGGGCGCCGCGTAGAAAGGCGGGGACGCAATTGGGCGGGTTTTCGCGCCGGGATCGGTCCTTGCGGGCGACAGGCTGTCTAATCTGCCGGCAATTCGAGCGTTATGTTCTGCCACCTGCGCCGCCAGCCGATCGCCGGGAAGGTCGGCAATCCTGGCGAGTTCGCCGAGGCTGTCCGCCCGGTGCAGCGTTCCACCGGCTCGAAGTAGGTTGGGGTTCGGAGGAGCGAAGAACTCGCAGCCGGCTTCGTTCCAGATGGCTTCGTCGAAAATGGCGAAGATCGGGCGAGGGTCCTTCCGGCGGGCGACCATATTAGCCATGAAGACGCCGCCACGTCCCTCGTCGACAAAGCGGTTTGCCTCGGCATCGACGAGCATGCCGGCCCCGGCAACGAAGTCGAGGAAGGGAAAGGGCCAGAGCTTGTCGTTCGACAGCGCGTCGGCGCTGAGGAGGTGGCCGTAAAAGGCATCCATGCCTACCGTGTCGGCGCCGATGGCCTCAGCCATCCGGATGCCGTCTCCGGTGGACGTACCGGGTCCGCGCTGGATCAGCAGATCCGGATGGGGCGCGAAAAAACGCCGAAGCATCGCCGCGTCTCCTTGAAAACCGCCATCAGCGATGACGATCGCGCGCGCCGGGAGCTCCAGCATGGCGCCTTGATGCCGCACCACAAGGCCGTCGCAGCTCCCATCCGGTCGCAATATCTCCATCGCCCGCATGCCGCGTTCGATGGCCACGCCAGCAGCCAGAAGGCGTTCCTCCAACCGTTGCATCATCCGATCCGAGCCGAGGTCGCGCCACACGAGACCGATGCCGTCGTGGAAGCCGAGCGGCTCGACGATGCAGTCCTTCCAGCCTTCGTCCGGCTGCATGGATGCCGTCGTCACCCCATGGCCATGCAGCCATTCGACGGCACGACGGGCATTGCTCGCGAGCGTGTCGGCGATACCCTGTTCGACATGCAGGGCCGTCCGTTCACGTACGGCGCGCGACAGCGTCGACGGATCATCGAAGACGGACCGGAAGGCCACGTGGAGGACTCCGCCGCTTTGACGCGTGTTACAGGGATAGAGTTCCTCCTCGCGGGCTTCGAGGACCCTGACCGGAACCCCTAGTTCGGCCAGCCGCAGGCCGGCGGCAAGCCCCGCAAGTCCCGCGCCTGCGACGATGACGGGATCGCCGTTTCCCTCGCGACCTGAGGAGGGGTGGGTCTGGTCGGCACACATCGAATTCATTCTCCTGAAATGCAGCAAGCGGTTCGGTCCATCGATTGGCGGCTGCTTGCGCTTGTCTGCAGTCACGGCCGCAGCTATGAACTGTCGGACAATCCGACAGAGAAAATCAAGCATGGATCGTGATCGGATCTTCGATATGGTGACGATAGGGGGCGGCCTTGCCGGGCTTACCGCTACGGCGCGTGCTTGCGAGGCGGGCCTGTCGGTGGCGGTCGTCGAGCAGGGCACAGACGCCCGCTATCCATGCAATTCCCGCTATTCGGGAGGGATACTGCACTTCGCCTATCACGACGTCCGGTCCTCGCCGGATGTCCTTGCCGCCGCGGCAACGAAAGCCCTGGGCGAAGACGCGAATTCGCGACTCATCCATGCGGCAGCCGAGGCGACCGGGCGGGCGCTGGATTGGCTTTCCCGGTTCGATGTCCGCTTCGTCAAGTCGAGTCCCGTCTCCTGGCATCGATGGACGCTGGCTCCCCCACGCCCGTTGCGGCCGGGCCTCGACTTCCCCGGCTCGGGTCCGGACCGGCTGCTTGTATTGCTGAGCGATGCGATCAAGGCTGGCGGCGGCGAGATTTTTCATGGATTGCGCGCCGTCGACCTTGAACGGGAGGAGGAGCAGTGGACGGTCATCGCGGATGGCCAAGCCGGGACCCGGACCTTCCGCGCGCGTGCCATCGTCGTTGCCGACGGCGGGTTCCAGGGCGATGCGGAGCTGGTTCGGCGCCATGTATCCGAACGCCCCGATCTCATCGTGCAGCGCGGCGCCGGCACGGGCCGAGGATTTGCCGTGCGCATGGCCGAGCGGCTCGGCTGCG
>JBQCFA010000408.1:0-2434 GCA_051959695.1 Rhizobiaceae bacterium | reverse complement strand
AAGGCGGTCAGAGACCATGCGTTGAAGGACGACGAGTTCTCGGTCAGCGACGAGGCCTTGCGCGAGGTGGTCCGCACCTACACGCGGGAAGCCGGCGTCCGCAACTTCGAGCGCGAGTTGATGAAGCTGGCGCGCAAGGCGGTCACCGAGATCCTGCGCTCGAAGGGCGAGAGGAAGGCCGTGCACGTCACGCCGGAGAACCTCTCCGACTATCTCGGCGTGCCGCGCTTCCGTTTCGGCCAGGTCGAGGGCGTGGATCAGGTCGGCGTGGTCACGGGCCTTGCCTGGACCGAGGTCGGCGGCGAGCTCCTGACGATCGAAGGCGTCATGATGCCCGGCAAGGGCCGCATGACGGTGACCGGCAATTTGAAGGACGTGATGAAGGAATCGATCTCGGCGGCGGCCTCCTATGTCCGCTCGAGGGCTATCGATTTCGGCATCGAGCCGCCGCTCTTCGACAAGCGCGACATCCACGTCCACGTTCCAGAGGGGGCGACCCCGAAGGATGGACCTTCCGCCGGCGTCGCGATGGCCACGGCCATCGTCTCGGTGATGACCGGCATTCCGGTACGCAAGGATATCGCCATGACCGGCGAGATCACGCTGCGCGGCCGGGTGCTGCCGATCGGTGGGCTGAAGGAGAAGCTGCTCGCGGCCCTTCGCGGCGGCATCAAGAAGGTGCTGATCCCGGAAGAAAACGCCAAGGATCTGGCGGACATTCCGGACAACGTGAAGAGCAACCTGGAGATCGTCCCGGTCTCCCGCGTCGGCGAGGTGCTGCGCCACGCTCTGGTGCGGATGCCAGAGCCGATCGAGTGGAGCGAGCCCGTGAATCCGCCCGCAAAGGGAGCGGAGGGGCTTGATGAAGCCGCCGCGCAGACGGTCGCGCACTGATTGGGGCGCACAAAAAAGAGAAAGCCGGGCATCTTGCCCGGCTTTTTTGTTCAAAACCGCAGAAATCCGCCATTTTTTCGGACCAGACTGTCGTTTCCGGCTTGGTTGTGGCGCAACTTCTAACTAAGGTGCCGCTCTGCCGGTTGAGTCTGATGTCCGGTTTCCTGAGGAAGGGGATTGTTTATGAATAAGAACGAACTGGTTTCTGCGGTCGCAGACGAGGCCGGCCTGGAAAAAGGCAAGGCCCAGTCGGCGGTCGATGCGGTATTTGCCGTCATCACCAAGGAGCTCAAGAAGGGCGGCGACGTGCGCCTGGTCGGCTTCGGCAATTTTTCCGTGGTGAAGAGGGAAGCGTCCACCGGACGCAACCCGCAGACCGGCGCCCCGGTGAATATTCCGGCCCGCAAGGCGCCGAAATTCTCGGCCGGCAAAGGACTCAAGGACGCGGTGAACTAATCGCTTCCTTTCCGCCGTACAGACGAGAAAGCCGGGCATGCCCGGCTTTTTCTTTTCGCGGACTTTATGACGTACAGCATCGACAGGTCCCCGCCTCGCCCTTGCCTCTGGGCTCCGCGCCTCCATTTCAGATAGCGAGCTGACCACCGGTCAATTGAGGAGCGAAGCCATGAATCATCCGAGAAGCAACGCCGACGAGCATGTCGACGAGACCACCGATGCCGAGCGGCTGGCGATCAGGACCGGCATAACAGGCGACCAGGCGCAGGCGCTCATCGACCGCGTCGGCGGCGGCGACATGGAAGCGCTGGAAGCGGAGGCGCGGGAACTAAAGAAGCGGGGAGGGACGTCAAGGCCGTGACCATGCCGGCGGGAGGCGTTTCCTCTCCTCCCGCCGAATAAGCGCCAAAGGTGAAGTTCCTCACCCCCGCCTGGCGGCGTCGATCGTGGCGACGTCGATCTTCTTCATCGGCATCATCGCCGCGAAGGCGCGCTTCGCTTCGCCGCCGCCTGCCCTCATGGCCTCGGTCAGGGTGCGCGGCGTTATCTGCCAGTTGATGCCCCAGCGGTCCTTGCACCAGCCACACTGGCTCTCGGCGCCGCCATTGCCGACTATGGCGTTCCAATATCGGTCGGTCTCCTCCTGGTCGTCGGTGGCTATCTGGAAGGAGAAGGCTTCGGAGTGCTTGAATTGTGGGCCGCCGTTAAGCCCCATGCAGGCAACGCCGCAGACGGTGAACTCGACCACCAGAACGTCGCCTTCTCTGCCGTCGGGATAGTCACCCGGCGCGCGCCAGATTTTGCCGACCTTCGAATCCGGAAAGACCGAGGCATAGAACCGCGCCGCTTCCTCGGCGTCCTTGTCGTACCAGAGGCAGATGGTGTTTTTCGCCATGGGCATGGGTAAATCTCCTCGTTGATCGGGCTACCGTCGAAAGGACGGCTAAGCACAGGACGTTCCGCGGCACGGGAAGCCGACAGGCCCAGGAGAAAAAATCGGTCTTCCTCCGTCGGGGCGCCGCCGCTTCGCTCTGCCTCATCCCGGCCAGGCGAGCTTGCAAGCGCCAAGCCGGGATCCAATGTG
>JBQCFA010000407.1:0-2602 GCA_051959695.1 Rhizobiaceae bacterium | reverse complement strand
TTTCGTCGACGAAATCGATATTCTCGACGCGGGATTTCAGCGTCTGCAGCCGCGGGTCCTCGGCGAGATCCTGACGGCCCATCGCCTCGAGCAGCGAGCGCCAATGGGTCTCGCTGACGCAGATGAGGGCGATCCACCCGTCGGAAGCCTGGTAGACGTTATAGGGGGCTTCCGCCATTCCGCTGTGCCGGTTGCCGGTGCGCATCGGCGCCTTGCCGCCGCTGCCGAAATAAAGGCCGAGCGCCGACGAAAGGGAGGCGTACACCGCTTCCAGCATCGACACCTCGACGAAGCGGCCCTTGCCGGTGCGTTCGCGATCGAAAAGCGCGGTCACGACCGCGCCGTAGAGATGGACGCCGCCGAAGAAGTCGCAGACAGCCGGCCCGGCCTTGACCGGCGGACGATCCGGATAGCCCGTCGTCGACATGATGCCGCCGATCGCCTGCACGGTCAGGTCCATCGCCGGGAAGTCGCGGTACGGACCGGACCAGCCGAAACCCGAACCGGCCGCATAGATCAGCCTCGGGTTGATCTCCATGAGGCGATCGGGGCCGAGCCCGAGCCGGTCCATCACGCCGGGCGCGAAATTCTCCAAGAGAACGTCGGCCTTCGCGACCATTTTCTCCAGAAGCGCCTTTCCGCGCGGGTCCTTGATGTTGAGCGAGACGAATTCCTTGTTGGAATTGAGCATGGCGAACGGCACCATGGCGCCGCCCACCGCACCGCGACGGCGCATGTTTTCGCCGTTGAGCGGCTCGACCTTGATGACGTGCGCGCCGGCCATTGCCATCAGCAAGGTCGCATAGGGGCCATTGTAGATCTGGCCGAGATCGATCACCGTCACGCCCTTCAGCGGCTGATTGTCGGCGCCCGCTCCCATGTCACTGCCCCTTGAAGGCGGGAGGGCGTTTTTCGGCGAAGGCCTTGGGCCCCTCGACCGCGTCCTCGGTGAATTGCAGCATGCGATTGGCGATCTGTTCCAGCCGCAGGCCGGCGGAGAGCGGCATCTCCCTGGCGCGCACGGCGAGTTCCTTGGCCGCCTGCACCGCAAGTGGCGCATTCGCGGCGATTTTGGCCGCCATCTCCCTTGCGGCACCCATCAACCCCTCCATCGGCACGACACGGTTGATCAGCCCCCAGCGGGCCGCCGTCTCCGCGTCGATCGCCTCGCCCGTCAGCAGCATCTCCATGCCGATCGCATAAGGCAGCTGGGAGAGGATGCGCTGCGTGCCGCCATTGCCGGCCACCACGCCACGCTTCACTTCTGCCAGGCTGAAGGTGGCATGCGGAACGGCCAGCCGTATATCGGTCGCCATCAGCAGCGTCATGCCACCGCCCAGGCAGTAGCCGTTCACGGCCGCGATTACCGGCTTCCAGACCTCCAGACCTCGGTTCAGCAATTGCTCCTTCTGGGTCAGCCACATCTGCTGCAGGCCGGGCGGAGCCGCGACGAAGCTCTTGATGTCTGCGCCGGTGGTGAAGGATTTCTCGCCGGCGCCGGTGATGATCGCCACCCGCACCGCCGGGTCGTCGCGCACGCGGATCCAGGCCTCGGAAAGGCCGGCATAGTGCTCCGCGTCCATCGCGTTCAGCCGCTCCGGGCGGTTGATCGTGATCGTCGCGACGCCGGCTTCGTCGAGGTCAAAGTCGATGGACATCGCTCACGCTTCCTGGAGGACGGGCGCCTTCTGGCCGCCGAGGAGATCGCGCGCAACCACCATGCGATGCACCTCGGACGGCCCCTCGCCGATCCGTTTGATACGCATCTCGCGATACCAGCGCTCGAGCGGCATTTCCTGGGCCACGCCAAGGCCGCCGAATATCTGAATGCAGCGGTCGACGATCCGGCCCGCCGTCTCCGTCGCATAGACCTTGCAGATCGAGGCATCGACCTTGATGTCGTGGCCGAGATCGGCGCGCCACGCCGCCTGGAAAACGAGCAGCCGCGCCGCGCGCAACTCTATCTCCGAATCGGCGATCATCCACTGGATCGCCTGCTTGTCGGCGAGCTTGCCCTTGAAGAGGTCCCGCTCCCTCGCCCAGTTGATCGCCATGCGCAAGGCCGCGTCGGCGATGCCGAGTGTCGCCGCGGCATAGGGCACGCGGCCATGAACGAGCCACGTCTCCGCAAGGGCGAAGCCCTGTCCCTCCTCGCCCAGGCGGTTTTCGACCGGCACTTCGCAGTTCACGAAGGACAGCTCGTAGGGTGAGTAGGAACGGATCACCGGGATCCGCTTGAGCGTCAGGCCCGGCGAATCCTTTTCGACGATGAAGGAGGTGATGTTGCCGCGCTGCCTCTCCGAGCCGGTACGCGCGAAGACGATGCCCCAGCGCGACTGGCTGGCGCCCGAAATCCACACCTTGGTGCCGTTCAGTATGTAGCGGTCGCCCTTGCGTTCGGCGCGGGTCTGGATGGCGCGCGCCGGATCGGATCCACCCGACGGCTCCGAGATCGCGACGAAGGTCTTTTCGCCTTGCTCGACGGTCGGCACCGCGTATTTCTCGATCTGCTCCTTCGTCCCCTTGAAGATGACGTTGGGCGGATCGAAGCCGAAAGCGCCGCAGGCGGGAATGTAGGCGCCCATCCGGCACTTGGCCGCTT
>JBQCFA010000406.1:0-6033 GCA_051959695.1 Rhizobiaceae bacterium | reverse complement strand
GGCATCGGCTTCGTTCACGGCTTCGGCCTTTGCGGCTACTGGATCACCACACCGCTTTCCATGGTGACTTCCTCGCCGGTGTCGAGGATAGCCACAAGCCCGTCGGAAGTGAGGCGGACGGAAGAAACCGTGCCGGAAGTGTTGCCGTCGGCTGAGGTGATGTCGTGGCCGATGATGTTGCCCGCCTGGGCCAGCACCGAGGTCTGAAGGAGTTGATCGAGCTTGGTGTTGGTCTGAACGGACTGCTCCACCTGCGAAAAGGTCGCAAGCTGCGCGACATATTCAGTCGAATCCATCGGCTTGGTCGGGTCCTGGTTCTTCATCTCGGCCATGAGAAGCTTCAGGAAGGACTGGTAGTCGATGTTCGGCCCGGCGGCCTGGCCGGTCGAAGTTGTGCCGGTCGTGGTGCTCCCGGTATTGCTCACGGCTGGGACGGACATCAGGCGATCTCCCGCAATTCGGATTGATAGGCCGGCCTGGCCGCGCCCCGGTAGAGGATCTCGTCCTCGAGGCTGTAGAGGCCGCGGATGGTCTTCAGCGCGTCATAGACATGGCCCTCGGCGACAAGCTGGTCGACATGTTTAAGCGCGGACAGGATGTGTTCGTTGCGGAAGCTCCGGAGGAGCATTGGCAGTGACTGGCGGAACATGTCGCGCGCCTGATCCGCATTGCCGGGATTCATCAGCATGATCTGCAGGATGAAATACAGCTGGCGGAGCGGCGACGACGCCTGCTCAGGCTGCATTACATGGCTTTCGAGCAGGAATTGCGTGTCGTTCAGCAATTCCACCGTCACCTTGCGATCGACCTTGATCACGGCGCCGTTGATGTAGATCTTCTCGTTCGCCTTCAGCGATATTTTCAGCGTGTTCTTCATTGTATCCCGTCGCGGATGATCTGCGACACCTCGATCAGGCCTTCGAAATTCTCGGACTGGCCCTGGCGCACGGCCTCGCCCTCACGCAGCAGCCACAGGCCGATGGAGATCAGGTTGGCGCGCAATTCGACCGGAAGCGCGTTCTCGGAACTGCCGAGGTCCTCCATGAAGGAGGTCCAGATGCGGTTCATGAAGTGAAGCGCCTCGACCGCCTGCGGCGAGCCGGTGCCGCTGTCCCTGGCCGAGGCGAGCAGATCGATCGATCGGCTCAGGAGCTGGCGTTCGCGATCCTTTGCGTCGGCGATGGAGTCGGTCTGAATCTCGGCATACGAAAATTGGTACATGTCGGGTCCGTTGCGTTTCGCCTGGGGTTGCGGGTCACTTCAGGTAGTTGACGAGGCTGAGTTGCTGGATACGTGCGGTAAGTGAGTAGGAAGTCTCGATCTGGTTGAGCAGCGAAGTGATCTTGGTGGAGGCCTCGTACGGATCGACGCCTTCGAGATCCTGGAGATTGCGCTGAAAGAGATCCACCTGCGACTTGATGCGGTCGGTCGCGCCGGAGACCTTGTTCTCGATCATGCCGAGCTGGGCCTGCTGCGAAGCGGAATCCGTCAGCGAATCCGTGATCAGCCCGGAAGCCTTGTCGACAAGCGCGTCGCGAGCGCCTTGGCTCAGATTGCCCTGGAGGAAATCCGACACCATCGCGGCCGCCATCATGAATTTCTTGTTGCCGACGGAATTGGCGCTGATCGAAGTCTGCGTCGTCTCGTTCAGCGACACGCGGCTGGTGATCGCCTGGTCCGTCGCCTTGGACCAGTTCGTTCCCCAACCGGCACCCAGGAATTGCGGCGACACCACATTGTCGATGAAATCATTCATCTGGTCGGCGGTGATGTTCGCGGCTGCGGCGTCCGTCGGAGCGAAGCCGAAATAGGTCTGGAAGGAATCGTCCAGCGCCTGCTTGGCTTGGGAACCCTGGGCATTGAAGTCGTCGATGGGCTGAACGTCGGTATTGATGCCGGCGAAGATGTATTCGCCGTTGACGCTCGTGTTGAGGATCGACGTCACCGAACTCAACGCCGTCTGGGCCGCCTGCTGCGTGACGGTCGACGCCACGCCGCTGCCCTTGTCGGCGGTGAGCGCCGACAGGAAGGTCTGCGTCAGGTCGTTGATCTGGCCGAGCGCGTCCTGCGTCGCGGAAAGTCGGGTGCCGACGAGGTTGTTCGAATCGACGAGGCCGTTCAGCCTGTCCACGTCGCGGGAAAGCGAAACCGCCTGTCCCGTGCGCGAACCGAGGGTCACGCCCGGATCGGCTAGCTGGCCGGTCGTCACCTCGGTCTGCGCCTTGGTGAGCTCCTGCTGCATCTCCAGGACCTGGTAACGCATCGCGTTGGATACGGCCTGCGAGGATATGAAGGTTGTCTTCATTCGCCTGCCCCTAGTTCACCGCGTCCAGGAGGGCGCCCAGCATGCTGTCCACCGTCGAGATCATACGGGCCGAGGCCTGGTAGGAATGTTCGAGATCGAGCAACATCGACATCTCCTCGTCGATGTTGACGCCGGTCGAATTGGAAAGGGCCTGTGCGCTGCGCGTCATCAGCGCGTTCTTGTTGTCGGCGGCGTCGGAGGCATCCTTGCGCCCGGCTTCGAAGGAACTGATGGCGTTGGTGGAATAGGTCATCACGCTGGCGTTCGAGCCGGCCCCGGCCGATGGGTCGAAATTGATCGGCTTGTCGAGGTTCTGCGAATAGCGGATGAGGAGATCGGAATATGAAGCGCTGCCGTCGGCATTGGCGACGTAGCCCGCGCCTCCGGCGCCGCCGTCACGCAGGACGGAAGCGCTGCCGCCAACCGTGGAATCCATCGCCGGGTTGACCGAGATCAGCCCCGCCAGCCCAGGCACCAGCGTCCCGTCCGCCGGCATGGCTGGCGCCCCGGGCCAGGTGAAGAGGCCGGGCGTGTCGGCAAGCGTACCGGTGCCGCTCGGGTCGGTTTCGGCCGTGGCGTTGATGAGCCCGCGCGCGATCTCGTCGAGCTGGCTCTGCATGGTCGTCGCGGTGCTGTCGCGCAACTGCACCATCGCCTGCAACTGGCCGGAGGCGGTGGTGTTGCCGCCGGTGCCGGCGCTGAGCGGGACCCCGTCGATCTTGATGGCGTTGCCGACGGTGGTCGCCGAATAGCCGGCCGTCGGGTCGAAAGTGACCGTTCGCGGCACCGTCTCGTAGAGCGTGGCGCCGTCGGATGTCATCAGCACCATGTCGCCATTGCCGCGCTTGATGGTGGAGATCGACACATATTGCGAGATCTGCTTGAGCAGGCCGTCGCGCTGGTCCTCGATGTCGGAAACGTCCCTTCCGGTCTGGTTGCCGGCAACGATGGCGCGATTGGCCTGGTCGAAGCTGCCGAGCAGATTGTTCAGGTCGGAGACGGCCTGCGAGATCTTGTTGTCCATGTCCGTCCGGAAGGACTGGATCGCCTGCGTTCCGTCGTTGAGATTTTGTACGAGCTGGCGCGCCGATTCGATCGTGTTCTCGCCGAGGCTCGTGTTGGAGGGCGTCGCCGAGTAGAGGTTCAGCGCCTGCTGGAAATCGCCGAGCGCCGCCGCCGCCGAGTCCGCGTTGTCGACGCCGTTCACGGCCTGGTCGAGATTCTCCATGCCGGTAAGAAGCGTGCTCTGCCCCTGATAGGAGGACAGCGCCTGCAGGTTGGCGCGGAAGAGAACGTCGTCGGTCGAGCGCTGGATGTTGACGACGGTTGCGCCCGGCGCCGTGCTGACGATCGTCGCGGACCGCCGAGCATAGTCGGCGTTTCCCGAATTCGAGATATTCTGGGAAACGACCGTCGTCTGGCGCGTCGTGTTGAAGAGCGCCGACTGGGCGATGTTGAGGGCGGTAGTCAGCGACATTACGGCTATTCTCTGCTGACGCTACTCCGCTTAGCGTGCAAGGTTGACGAGCACGTCCATCAGGTCGGAGCCGGTCTGGAACACTTTCGAATTGGCGGTGTAGGTGCGCTGCGACTCGATCATGTCGGTAAGCTCCTGGGCGATATCGACATTCGAATTCTCCAGTGCGCCGGATTTTATATCGCCGAGCTTGCCATCTCCCGGGAAGCCGAGGGTCGGATCACCGGAATCCGCGGTCGCGGCAAAAACATTGCCCGACAGCACCTGCAGGTTGTCGGGGCTTTCGACCGAAGCCAGCGGCACGCGATAGAGCGCGCGCAGCGACCCGTCGTCGAACTGGGCGTAGACGGTGCCGTCGCCGGCGATCTTCACGTCCTGGATCGAGCTTGGCGGATTGCCGTTCACCTTGGCGTCATAGACGCTGTAGTCGGCGGCGAACTGCGTCGACTGGGAAAGGTCCAGATCCACCGTGCCGCCGTTCGGCACGGGAATATTGATGTCGGTGTTGCTGGTGGACGCCAGTTCGTTGGTCGTGGCGTCGAATGTCAGGGTCTGGGTCGCGAGCGGCCCGGAGGCGTAGGGGAAGCCCGTGCCGGCCGTCGCCTGTGACTGGTCGAAGACGGCCACTTCCCAGGTGTTGGCGGCGGTCTTGGTGTAGTAGACGTCGAGCAGTTGTTCGGCGCCGGCATTGTCGTAGGTGACGATCGAGGACTTTGCGGTGTAGGTCGCGCCCGTCGTCGGGTTCTGCCCCGGCAGGTCGGCATTGGCCACGATGTCGGCGTCGTTGGGAAGGTTGGCGTAGAAATCGCCGGTGGTGGACGGAGTCGCCGTCAGCCCGGTCTGCGAGATCGTCACCGGCTCCAGGCCGGCGAAGCCGTTGGCGGTCGCCGAGGGCGTTCCGTTGGCGTAGCTGTAGCCGAGAAGCGTATAGCCCGCGGCGTTGACGAGATGACCGTCCGCGTCGGGGACGAAATTGCCGGAACGGGTGAGATAGGGCGTGCCGTTGGTATCGGCGACGACGAAGAACCCGTCACCATCGACCGCGAGGTCCGTAGAGGACGTCGTATATTGCAGGATGCCGTTTTCGGAAACCGCATGCCTTGTCGTGGTGGTCACGCCGCCCGAATTGTAGTTGCCGGTGGAGCCGGGAATGACGAGGCTGGAGAACTGGGTGCTTGCGCGCTTGTAGCCGGCGGTCGAGGAGTTGGCGATATTGTCGGCGGTGGCGGACAACCGATTCGCCTGCGCTTCCATGCCGGAAACGCCGGTGCGCATCATGCCGTACAAACTCATGGCGTGGTCTCCTCGGTTCTCATGCCTATGCCGGGGAGGCTAGCGCCGCTGACTTGCGCGAAGCTGTAGCCGCGCCCGAAAACGGCAAGATCAGTCAACCAGCCGGTAACCGAGGAAACGCTTGGAATCGATCGGGTCGAAGCCGAGGCGCTCGCGCAGCTTCTTCCTGAGCTTGCTGATATGGCTTTCCACCACGTTCTCCTCGACCTCTTCGTCGAAGATGCCGTAGATGGCGTTGAAAACCTGCGTCTTGGTTACGCGGCGGCCGCGGTTCGAGGCCAGGAATTCGAGGATGCGGCGCTCGCGGCGCGGAAGCGGAAAGGGCTCGCCGCCGATCTCGGGGTCGCGTCCGTCCATGAAGATGCGCATGTCGCCGATGTCGGTGTGGCTCGCCTCTTTCTGGACGCGCCGGCGGATCGCGGAAATACGCGCCAGGATCTCGCGTATGTGGACGGGCTTGCGGATGACGTCGTCAACGCCGGATTCGAACCAACGCAGCGTGCTTTCCAGCGAATGCTGCTCGCTGAGCGCGATCACCGGGGCGCTGGTGCGACCCCGGATCATGCTCGGGGAGACAAGATCCTGCTCGCACTCGCCGATCAGGAAGGCTCTGACGGCTTTCAGGTCCTCGTCGGCTACGCTCGAAACCCATTCGCCGAATTCGCCGGAGCGGAAGCCTGCGCTTGCCACGCCTTCGCGGTCGAAAAGTGAATGATATCCGTCCTTTACGAGATCACGCTCGTCCACGATCACGATCATCGGCCCGCCCTCCGAATCAACATTTCCAAAGCCCGGTGCAAGAGGTAGCCGTGGCCGGCGACGCCGGACACCCGTCATTTCTTGCGAGTCATTTCTTGGGAATCATCCAGCCGGACGGCTGTGCGACGCGAATCCCCCAAAACCCGCGAAAAGGCTAGAGGACGGTCCTTAACGAGACGTTAACCATAAATTCGGCTAT
>JBQCFA010000405.1:0-6052 GCA_051959695.1 Rhizobiaceae bacterium | reverse complement strand
CGTGTAGCCGAGCCGCTCGGCAGCCTCCCGTATCGCCTTGACGCAACCTTCGTCGAACTTCACCGGATCGAAACCGCCGACCTTTTCCATTTCGAGGCCCAGGCCCATCTCGTCGCAGATCTTCTTCGCGCCTTCGGCAAGCCGCCTCTCCATGTCCTTGATGACGGAGAGGTCGGGCGAGCGGAAGTCGACAGTGAAGACGGCCTTGCCCGGGATGACGTTGCGCGAATTTGGATAGACGTCGATGTGGCCGGCCGCGCCGACAGCGTCGGGCTTGTGCGACCAGGCGATCTCGTCGACGAGTTCGAGGATGCGCGCCATGCCGAGCCCGGCGTTCCTGCGCATCGGCATCGGCGTCGAGCCGGTATGCGCGTCCTTGCCGGTGACGGTCACCTGCGTCCAGGAAAGCCCCTGCCCGTGAGTGACGACGCCGATATCCTTGCCCTCGGCTTCCAGGATCGGCCCCTGTTCGATATGAAGCTCGAAGAGCGCCTTCATCTTGCGGGCGCCGACTTCCTCCTCGCCCACCCAGCCGATGCGCTTCAGCTCGTCGCCGAATTTCTTGCCCTTGGCATCCGTGCGGTCATAGGCCCAATCAAGGGTATGCACGCCGGCGAAGACGCCGGAGGCGAGCATGGCCGGCGCGAAGCGGGTGCCCTCCTCGTTCGTCCAGTTGACGACGACGATCGGATGCTTCGTCCTGATGCCGAGATCGTTCAGTGTGCGGATGACTTCCAGGCCGCCGAGAACGCCGAGAACGCCATCATACTTGCCGCCGGTCGGCTGGGTGTCGAGATGCGAGCCGACATAGACCGGCAGCGCGTCGGGATCCGTGCCCTCGCGGCGGGCGAACATGGTGCCCATCCGGTCGACGCCCATCTCGAGCCCAGCCTCCTTGCACCATTTCTGGAAAAGCTTGCGCCCCTCGCCGTCCTCGTCGGTCAGCGTCTGGCGGTTGTTGCCGCCGGCGATTCCGGGGCCGATCTTCGCCATCTCCATCAGCGAATCCCACAAACGGTCGGGATTTATTCGGAGATTTTCGCCCGGCGCTGCCATGTTTCCTACCCTAACCCTTCAGTTCCACTTCGACGAAAGACATGGGCGCCGCCCCGCCATTGACGACGTTGTGCTCGACGCCACAGGCGCGGCCGTAGGCCGCGCCTGCCTTCATATCCACGCGGCGCGAGGTCCCGCCTGGCTCTTCCAGCAGGAAGGCGCAATCGGTGACTGGCGTCACGACGTAATCGAGTTGGTGGCGGTGCCACCCTGTTTCCGCGCCCGGCGCAAAGTCCCAGCGGGTGACGCGCACCCGCTCGTCGTCGACAAGGACCTCATGCGTGGCTTGCGGTCTGGAAATGGCCTTACTCCACCTGTTCCAGAACGTTGCGGACGTGATCGATCAACTCGTCGATCTGGCCCTTGGTTATCATCAGCGGCGGTGACAGCGCGATGATATCGCCGGTGGTGCGGATCAGGCAGCCATTCTCGAACGCCTTCACGAAGGCCGAGAAGGCGCGCTTCGTCGGCTCACCCGCGATCGGCTCAAGCTCGACGGCGCCGACAAGGCCGATATTGCGAATGTCTATGACATGCGGCGCGTCCTTCAACGAATGCAGCGCGTCCTCGAAATAGCCCTCCAGTTCCGCTCCGCGGTTGAGCAGCCCTTCTTCCTTGTAGGTGTCGAGTGTTGCGATGCCCGCCGCCGAGGCGACCGGATTGCCCGAATAGGTATAGCCGTGCATGAACTCGATCAGGTGCTCCGGCCCGTTCATGAAGGCGTCGTGGATTTCCTTCTTCACGAACACCGCGCCCATAGGGATCGTGCCGTTGGTCACGCCCTTGGCGGTCGTGATGATGTCCGGCACGACACCGAAATAGTCGGACGAGAACGGGACGCCGAGACGGCCGAAGCCTGTGATGACCTCGTCGAAGATGAGCAGGATGCCGTGCTTGTCGCAGATTTCGCGCAGGCGCTTCAAATAGCCCTTCGGCGGGATCAGCTCCCCGGTCGATCCGGCGACCGGCTCGACGATGCCGGCGGCGACGGTCGACGCGTCATGCAGCGCGACGATACGTTCCAGCTCATCCGCAAGCTCGGCGCCATGTTCCGGAACGCCGCGCGAAAAGGCGTTCTTCTGCGGCAGGTGCGTGTGCGGGAGGTGGTCGACGCCCGTCAGGAGCGTGCCGAACATCTTGCGATTGGAGACGATGCCGCCGACGGAGATGCCGCCGAAATTGACGCCGTGATAACCGCGCTCGCGGCCGATCAGGCGGAAGCGTGATCCGTTGCCCTTGGCGCGATGGTAGGCGAGCGCGATCTTCAGCGCGGTCTCGACCGATTCCGAACCGGAATTGGTGAAGAAGACATGGTCCATCCCCTTGGGCGCGATGTCGACCAGCCTGTTGGCAAGCTCGAAGACCAGCGGATGGCCCATCTGGAAGGCAGGCGCGTAATCCAGGGTCGCCACCTGCTGCTGGATCGCCTCGACGATCTTCGGCCGGCAATGTCCGGCGTTGACGCACCACAGCCCAGACGTGCCGTCGAGGATCTTGCGGCCGTCGCTCGCCGTATAGTGCATGTCCTTGGCGCTGACGAGCATGCGCGGCGCCTTCTTGAACTGCCGGTTCGCGGAGAACGGCATCCAGAAAGCGCTGAGATCGTTCGGCGCGACATTCAATCTGTTGGACATTACCAAGCCTTCCTTTTCATCGGTTCCAGAGACGCCACTTCCCCGTCGTGACGGCCAACGCTTGGTTTTTGGTGCGCAGTCGTGCTACGCAAATTTTGACCGGATGAACAAACGTTAGCATCGCCACGTGGGCGGTCAAGGGGATAGTAGCGGAAGTGCATTGCCCGGCGCGCGCTCCACGGGAAGGTTTGAGCTGGTCCAGTAGATTGGTCCAGATGCGCTTCCCTGCGACGCCGTGGAATTGAGGGTCGACAGTGGACGCACCGGCGAAGAAGCGGCGCACGCGCATCCAGACGGAAAAGCGCGAGCTTATCCTTGAGGCAGCGCTGGAAGTATTCTCGACGCACGGTTTCCGCGGTTCGACCATCGACCAGATCGCCGAGGCGGCCGGCATGTCGAAGCCTAACCTGCTCTATTATTTCCGCCGCAAGGAGGACATCCATGAGGCGCTGATCCAGCGGCTCCTGGAGACGTGGCTGGCGCCACTGCGCGAACTGGACGAAGTCGGCGATCCGATCGCTGAACTGCGCGGCTATATTCGCCGCAAGCTGGAGATGGCACGCGACTATCCGCGCGAAAGCCGGCTCTTCGCCAACGAGATCCTGCAGGGCGCCCCGCGCATCATGCCATTGCTCGAAGGCGAGCTGAAAACGCTGGTCGACGAGAAAGCCGCGATCATCACCGGGTGGATGCGGGCCGGCCGGATCGCGAAGACCGATCCCAGGCATCTGATCTTCTCGATCTGGGCAACGACGCAGCACTATGCGGATTTCGACGTCCAGGTGCGCGCCGTGCTGGGTCCCGATCGCGGAGGCCCGGGCCGGTTCGAGGACGCGGCCCGCTTCCTCGAACAGCTCTATATCGAAGGGCTGACGCCGAAATCCTAAAGCGCGTCAGCGATCACCATCAGCAGCCCCGCCGCCAACGTTACGTTGACCAGCGTCAGGTAGAGATGCGGCGCGCGCTCCTGGCCCTTGAACATGAGCGGATTGTGATACAGCGGTGTCGCCACCAGCAGGAAGGCGATCAGCGCGGCCGCGGCGGCAACGGTCTGGAAATCCGCGATCAAGGCGAGACCCGCAAGGAATTGCACGGCGAACCCGACGGCCATAGCAAACCCGGGCAGAAACCAGCCATAGTTGGTGGGCCTGCTCTTGCGCTCGGAGAACGCCATGAAGTTGCGCACGCCGGCGATGAGGAAGAACGCGCCGAACACGACGCGTCCAACGATGAAAAGTGTTCCGGCGTCCATGCTATCCCCCACATTCGGCATTCCCTTAGCCGATCGGCTCGCCCGTTGAAAGCGAGCCGGCCCGGGAATACCGGGCCGGCCGTTGACTCGATAAGGCCGCTATAAAGGCGACTTAGCGGCGGGCTCACGCCGCCTTGGCGTGCTCAACCGGATGAAGCACATGGAAGGAAACGCAAATGCGGTTCCAGATGTTGATCATACCGATCGCCACTGTCAGCTTGACCAATTCCTCCTCTGAGAAATGCCGGCGCGTCGCCTCCCACAGCGGTTCGGGTACGCCCTGTTCGGAAATCTTCGTCACCGCTTCGGTATAGGCGAAAGCGGCGCGCTCGCGGTCGGAGAAGAGCGGCGATTCCTTCCATGCCGCAACGAGGAAGACGCGCTGCTGCGTGTCGCCGTCCCTCAGCGCCTCCTTGCTGTGCATGTCGACGCAGAACGAACAGCCGTTGATCTGCGAGGCGCGCAGCTTGATCAGATGGAGAAGGCCCTTCTCCAGCCCGCTTTCGTCCACCGCCTTGTTGAGCGCAAAGACCTGCTTCATCAGTTCCGGCGCAAAGCCCTGGTATTTTATCCTCTGTTGCATGTTCTTTCCTTTCATCCTTGGTTCGAAACGGATTTCTGCAATCGCTGATGACGCTCGACGAAGGCACAGCTTCGCGCGATCGAGCGCGGATCGGCGTCCTCCACGAATTCGGCAACGATGTCCGACAGCCGCACTTCGGCGAGCGCGGCGCGATAGGCCTTCTCCGCCTTGAGCATCGCCACGTTGATGCCGCACGGCTTCACATAGACAGAGGCCGGAAGCGGATCGGGCCCGCGCTTGCGGATATCGGAGCAGCGAAACGCCGGCTGTGCGCCCTCAACCGCCAGCACGATGTCGAGCAGCGTGATCCGCTCCGGCTTTCGAGCGAGCCGGTAGCCGCCGAGCGGACCCGAAAGCGATTCGAGAATCTTCGCGGCGGTCAGCGCGTTCAGATGCTTCAGGAGATAGCTTGGCGACAGCCCGTGCGCCTCGGCCAGCGCCGAGCCCGGCATGGTGGCTCCTGCTTCCAGCGAAGCCAACACCGCGCAGCAATGGATCGCCGCCTCCACGCCATCTCCGAGCTTCATCTGTTCCATCTCCTATTCATGGATACTTTTTATCATGGATATTTTTTATCTGCAATATGGATACGAAAAAGCCGCGAAACTGCTTCCGCGGCTTTGACTTGTTTCAGGGCGCCGATTACTCCGCCGGCTCGGCCACTTTTGTCTTCGCCATCGGGTTGTTGGGATGCGTCGTCCAGTTGGCGTAGGTCGGCGACACTTTCTTGTGCGTGCGCTCGTCCATCGCGCCGGCACGGAGCGGCACCATGGTGATGCAACCCTCCACCGGGCAGACGTTTACGCACAGATTGCAGCCGACACACTCGTCTTCCATCACCTCGAAATGCCGCTTGCCATCGACCATGGAGGTGATCGCCTGGTGCGAGGTGTCCTCGCAGGCGATGTGGCAGCGCCCGCATTTGATGCAGGCTTCCTGGTCGATATGCGCCTTGGCCACATAGTTGAGGTTGAGATACTGCCAGTCCGTGACGTTCGGAACGGCCCGCCCCGTGAAATCATCGAGCGTGGCGTGGCCCTTCTCGTCCATCCAGTTCTTCAGCCCCTCGATCATCTCCTGGACGATCTTGAAGCCGTAGGTCATCGCCGCCGTGCAGACCTGCACGTTGCCGGCGCCGAGCGCCATGAACTCGGCCGCATCGCGCCAGTTGGTCACGCCGCCGATGGCGGAGATCGGCAGGCCGCGCGTCTCAGGATCGCGCGCGATCTCGGCCACCATGTGCAACGCCATCGGCTTGACCGCCGGCCCGCAATAGCCGCCATGCGAACCCTTGCCGTCGATCGACGGTTCCGGCGAGAAATTGTCGAGATTGACCGCGGTGATCGAGTTCACCGTGTTGATGAGCGACACCGCGTCGGTGCCGCCGGCCTTCGCCGCCCGCGCCGGACGGCGAATGTCGGTGACGTTCGGCGTCAGCTTGGTGATGACGGGCATGCGCGTGTACTGCTTGCACCAGCGCACCACCATCTCGATATATTCCGGCACCTGGCCGACCGCCGCGCCCAT
>JBQCFA010000404.1:0-6042 GCA_051959695.1 Rhizobiaceae bacterium | reverse complement strand
GTTCAGCCCGCCCGACCTTGGCCTGCTTTTCACGCTGCCCGGCGAGACCTGGTACCGCGCCATGGTCAATGTCGCCGGCACGCTCAATCTCGACTGGGCAATAGCAACGATCATGAGGGAGCATGCGCAGGATCCAGACCGCTTCGCGATCATCGAAGAGATGATCGCCGACATCCCCATCGGCAGCGAGGGCGTCGTCTTCCTGCCTTATCTGAGCGAGAGCGGTATCATCGCGCCCGTCGTGGCAACCCGCGCCCGCGCCGGCTTCCATGGCCTCGTGCCACGCCATGGGCGCGGTCATCTGATGCGCGCGGTCTACGAAGGGGTCGTGCTCGCCATACGCGATCTCCTTGAAGTCCTGCCCGGCAGCGGCGGCGATATCCTGCTGACCGGAGGGGGCGCCGCCAGTCGACCCTGGACGCAAATGATCGCCGACGCGCTTGGCCGCACGGTGCTCGTCCCGGAAGGCACGGAGTTCGGTGCGCGTGGCGCCGCGCTTCTCGCCGGCACCGCCATCGGCTGGTTTCCGTCCGTGCGTGACGCATCGATCTCGACCCGGCGCATCGACCGCCGCCACGTGCCGGAGAGGAGTGCCAAGCCGGCTTGGGACAGGGCCTTCACGGCATATCGCGCCCACCGCGACCGCGCCCTTCGGTCCGGCCACTGATGGTCTTTACAGCCATGGCTCCAGTGGTGCATACCACTGGAGGACTTGGATCATACCGCCATGCCTGTTCGCCTCGCCATCGACGATTCTCCCCTGTACCTCCGCATCGCGCGCTGGCTTGAGGCGCAGATCGGTTCCGGTGCACTCAAGACCGGTGATCGGCTTCCTTCCGAACGACGCATGGCCGAGGAACTCGGCGCCAGCCGGATGACAGCCAGGCAGGCGCTCAAACTCCTGGAGCGGCGAGGTCTGGTGGAGACGCGGATCGGGCTCGGCGCGTTCGTGGCCCAGCCCCGCATCGAAAAGCAGCTCAGGACGCTGGCCGGCTTTACCGAGGAGATGCGGCGGGCGGGGCGTCAGGTTTCCAGTATCGTGCTCGACGCGGGGGCCGGCGCCGCGGATCAGGAAACAGCCATTGCCCTCCGCATCCCCGAGCACACGCCGGTGCACCGTCTTGTCCGCGTGCGCTTGGTGGATTCCGAGCCGGTCGCCGTCGAGCGTACCGAAATCCCGGTCGCGGTTGCGCCCGGGCTTCTGGAGAAATCGGATTTCGGCCTGGATTCGCTGTACCGTGTCCTGCGCGGGGAATTCGGCCTGGCGCCCACCGAAGCCGAGGAAAGCGTCTTTGCCGATACCGCCGATGCGGCGACCGCGGTCGCGCTCGGTATTGCCGAAGGGGTGCCGGTGCTGCGCTTCACGCGACTTACTTTCGACCGCGACGGCAGGCCATTCGAATATGTCCGCTCGGCCTATCGCGGCGACTGCTTCACCATGCGGGTCAGGCTGACATTGACGGACGAGAAATGAGCAACATTCCCACCGCGACCGCCTATCTCAACGAATTGACCGAACGTATCGGCGGCCTTCTCGGGCAGAATGCCGACGCCATCGCGAGAGCGGCGGATGCCGTGGAGAGGACCGCGCAGGCAGATGGCCTCGTCTATGTATTCGGCACCGGCCACAGCCACACGCTCTCAGAGGAGACGCACTATCGTGCCGGCGGCCTTGCGCTGACCGTTCCGATCCTTTCGGGCACGACGATGGTGCACGAGGGAGCGGTCGCCGGCACCGTGTTCGAGCGCATGCCCGGCATCGTCGCCCCGATCTTCGCGCGCTATCCGATCGGGCCGGACGATGTGCTGATCGTGGTTTCCAACAGTGGCGTCAACGCGGCTCCGGTCGAGGCGGCGAAGATCGGGAAGGAGCGCGGCGCGACGGTCGTCGCCATCACGTCCGAAGCCTATTCGAAGGCCGCCGCCAGGGGACGCACCCGGCTGGCGGACGTCGCCGACATCGTGCTCGACAACGGCGCGCCGCCCGGCGACGCGGTGACGGAAATACCCCACACGGAGTTGCGGGTGGGGCCTGTCTCCACATCGATCGGCGCGGCGCTGATAAACGCTGTGCTGGCCGAAGCGGCGGCCAGATTGCAGGCTTCGGGAAAGGGCGCGCCAATCTATCTCAGCGCCAACATGCCAGGCGCGGCTGAGATCAATGAGGCGCTCGTCGCCCGCTACCGGCCGCGCAACCCGCATCTTTGAGGATTCCGCGGCCGAGGGAAGCGCGGACAACAGGGAGAAAAGACCATGACATCACTTCGATTTATGACGGCGGCCGGCCTTGCGCTTGCGCTGTTGACCGGCGCCGCCCACGCCGAACCGGTGACCTTGACATGGTGGCAGATGGAGCAGCCGCCGCAGCGCGTCAAACGTATCCAGGACCTGCTCGACGAGTTCAACAAGGCGCACCCCGATATCCAGGTCAAGCAGGAGCCGCAGAGCTGGGGCGACATCTACGCCAAGGCGCCCGCCGCTTTCGCCGCCGGCAACGGTCCCGACCTGCTCAACGCTATCCCGGACTTCACCACTGTCATCAAGGGGATAGGCGCGGTCGTTCCGGTCGACGATCTCGTCAAGGAGCTCGACGGCAAGCACCATTTCATCAAGGCGACGCTGGATCCGTACCAGTATGACGGCCACAGCTGGGCGGTTCCCGCCTACAACATGGCCATTTCCATGTGGTACCGCAAAAGCGAGTTGCAGGCGGCCGGCCTGTCGGTGCCGAAGACCTGGTCGGAATGGAAGACTGCGGCCCAGAAGCTGAGCACCGATGGCAAGTACGGCATCGGCCTACCTGCCAACAAGCAGCTCTACACCGACCAGACGGTCTATTCCTTCATGGTCAACGACGGCGCTGCCGACATCTATGGCGACGACGGCTCCATTGCCTTCGACAATCCCAAGACCGTTGCCGCCTACCAGGCCTATGCCGACCTGCAGAAGCTTTCTCCTCCCGACAGTCCGTCCTGGACCTGGGGCGAGGCGGAAGCCTGCTTCAACAGCAAGAGCTGCGGCATGGTGCTCCAGTTCACCGTGATCAGCAGCTATGACGCGCAGGCGGAGGGCAAGGCCGACGATCTCGGCGTCGCTGCCGTCCCCCACGCCGACGACCAGTCCGAATCGGGCACCATCTCCTATTCGAACGGCATCATGGTCACCACCAAGGACAAGGCCAAGCAGGACGCCGCCAAGGTCTTCCTGGCCTGGCTTCTCGAACCCGCGCAATATGGCCGTTTCCTCAACATGGAACCGGGACTGTTCCTGCCGGTGACGGAAGACGGCGCCAAGGCCGATTCCTTCTGGAGCGATCCGGTGACGACCAAATACAAGAGCCAGGTCGAGACCATGATCGACAATTCGAAAAACGGGAAACTGTTCGGCTTCACCACCGGCAAGGTGTTTCCCTCGATCGGCGCCATCTCGGCGCAGAACGTGATCGCCGAGACGCTGCAGCACATAGCGGTCGACGGCCAGAGCGCCGCCGAAGCCGTAAAGGCCGGGCAGGCGCGCATGAGCGAAATCGCCAAGAGATAGGAAGCCAGGCGGGCGGGGAGCCGATGAAGAATACGTCACTGTCTTTCATCTTCGTCGCTCCGGCCCTGCTCTTCCTCCTGGCAGTGCTCGGATGGCCGCTGATGCACGCGGCCATCCTGAGTTTCCAGAATGTCGGCGTGATAGGATCCGAGGGCCATTTCGTCGGATTCGATAACTACACCGCCGTGCTTGGCAGCGGGGGTTTCTGGCGCTCCTTTGGCCGCAGCGTCGTCTGGGTGGTCGCCAACGCGGTGGTCCAGATGGCGCTTGCGCTAGGTACGGCCCTCCTCCTTAACCAGAAATTCCCCGGTCTGCACGTGGCGCGCGTCTGGGTGATCCTCACATGGATCGTCCCCACCGTCGTCGTGGTCATCATCTGGCGATGGCTTCTCTCGACCTCCGGAGGGATGATCAATCCGCTCCTGATGGATGCGGGCATCATCGAGCGGCCGGTGGGATTCTTCGCCACGCGCCGGAGCGCCATGGTGACACTGGTCCTGATCAATTCCTGGCGCTGGTTTCCCTTCACTGCCCTGATGATGCTCGCCGGGCTGACGCGCATTCCGGGCGACCTTTATGAAGCCGCCCGCATCGACGGTGCCAGCGCGTTCCGCCGGTTCTCGCGGATCACCTGGCCGCTCTTGCAGCCCACGCTGGTCGTGCTCGGCATTATCGGCACGCTGTTGTCCTTCAATGTCTTCGACGTGATCTGGTTGATGACCGCTGGAGGCCCGTCACAGGCCACCGAGACACTTCCGGTGCTGATCTACGAGACGGCCTTCAAGGCTTACCGCCTCAGCGAGGCGGCAACCATCTCGGTCCTCACCAGCATCGTACTGATGAGCTTTGCCGTCCTTGCTACGCGCGCGATGAATGCGGGCGATACAGCAAGATGAGCCGCACCTTCGCCCAGTCGCTGCTGCTCTATGTGGGGCTTTTCCTGCTTGTGCTCGTTATCGGCATGCCGTTCTGGTGGGTGGTTACGGGCTCCATCAAGCTTCCGCAGGAGATCATCCAGCGGACACCCACCATGATCCCGCACAGCTTCACGATCCGGCATTTCGCCAAGCTGCTGCGATCCTCGGACTTCCCCGTCTATCTCCTCAACAGCCTGGTCGTTGCCCTTTTTTCGATGATCGCCACGATCGCTCTCGCCTTGCCCGCGGCCTACGCCTTCTTCCGTATGGATTTTCCCGGGCGCAACCTGCTCTACCGGCTTATCCTGGTGGCGTATGCCTTTCCCGGCATCGTCGTCCTGATCCCGCTCTACGGCCTGTTCGCGCGGGTGGGGCTGGTCGACAGCAGGGCGAGCCTGGTAATCGTCAATGTGGCGCTGGCCCTGCCTTTCTCGATCTGGATGATGCGCTCCTTCCTCGGCTCGGTGCCGCGCGAGATAGAGGAAGCGGCCGTCATGGACGGCGCTGCGGCGACGACCATCCTGCTTCGCATCATGATGCCGCTCATAGCGCCCGGCATTGCAAGCGTCGCCATTTTCGCCTTCATCTCTTCATGGACCGAATATCTCTTCGCTTCGGTGCTGATCGTGTCGGACGCCCATCGTACGATTCCGGTCGGATTTGCGGGAATGATCGGCCAGTATCAGATCGATTGGGGATTGTTGCTCGCCGGCGCGACCGCGGCGACGATCCCCGTGGTCGTTCTTTTCGCCCTGGTCGGCCGATGGTTCGTATCCGGCCTGACCGAGGGCGCGGTCAAATAGAACGGAAGGATGCGGATGGCGGGCCTGTCGCTTCATTCGGTGAAAAAGTCGTTCGGCCAGACCGAAGTGGTCGCCGGGGTCGATCTGGAGGTGGCCGACGGGGAATTTGTCGTATTCGTCGGCCCGTCCGGTTGCGGAAAATCCACGCTGCTGAGGATGATCGCCGGGCTGGAGTCGACATCCGGGGGCACTATCCGCATCGCCGGCCGCGACGTGACGAACGTAGACCCGTCCAAGCGCGGCGTCGCGATGGTGTTCCAGACTTACGCCCTCTACCCCCACATGACGGTAGCGGCGAATATGGGTTTCCCGTTGGAGATGGCTGGGGACAGCCAGGCCGATATCGACAAGAAGGTCGCGGAGGCGGCGCGAATCCTCCATCTCGAGCCCTACCTGAAGCGCAAGCCGCGCGAGCTTTCCGGCGGCCAGCGCCAGCGCGTCGCGATCGGCCGCGCCATCGTCCGCAAGCCGGACGTGTTCCTCTTCGACGAACCGCTTTCCAACCTTGACGCCGAGCTTCGCGTGCAGATGCGCCTGGAGATCGCCCGCCTCCACCAGGAACTCGGCTCGACCATGATCTATGTGACGCACGACCAGGTCGAGGCGATGACACTGGCAAACCGTATTGTGGTCCTCAATATGGGTCGCATCGAACAGGTCGGGGCGCCGCTCGAACTCTACGAAAATCCGGACAACAGGTTTGTTGCTGGCTTCATCGGGTCTCCGCGCATGAATTTCGTCGAGGCCGAGGTGCTTCGGGCTGCAGGCGACAGGGTGGTCGT
>JBQCFA010000403.1:0-10664 GCA_051959695.1 Rhizobiaceae bacterium | reverse complement strand
ACTTGCCGCGCACGCGGCGCTGGTGGCCGAACTCGGCGACAGCGCCGTTTGGGCGGAAGTGCTGCGATAGGCCCTTTTCGGCCCGGCGCCATCCGGCTCAGGTGGCCTGCACCTTCTGGCGGGCCTGCTCCTCGGCCATGCGCTGCTGGAACATCTGCGCGAAATCGATCGGGTCGATCATGAGCGGCGGGAAGCCGCCGTTTCGCGAGCATTCGGCGACGATCTGCCGGGCGACCGGGAACAGGAGCCGCGGGCACTCGATGAACAGGATCGGCAGCATATGCTCCTGGGGGAAGCCTTCGACGCGGAACACGCCGCCATAGACGAGCTCGATGTTGAAGAGCACGTCCTTGTCCTTGTCGAAACTTGCCTGCGCGTTCAGCGACAGAAGGACGTCGAAATCGCTTCCGGAAAGTGGATTCGCGTTGACGTTGACGTTGATGCTGATCCCCGGCGCCTTGTCGCGCCCCTGCAGCGACTGCGGCGCGCCGGGGCTTTCGAAGGACAGATCCTTCACATATTGCGTCAGGATGCTGAGGGAAGCCGCCTGAGCGGCTTTGTCGTTGCCGTTTGTGGACTGCGCGCCGTTGCCGTCCTTTTCGGAGTTGCCATTGGCCATGATCGGGCTTCCTTGTCTGTGGCCGCGGCGCAGCCTGCCGAATTTTGGCGGTTCGCTAGCATGGCGGCATCCTCAAGACAAGTTTTGCGGGCCGTTGTTTTCCTGATCCTTGTCCTGCTTTACCCAGGGGGAAGAGGGGTTCGGGCTGGACGAATAATCTTCTGCATCGAGGTCGATCGTCTTGCCGCCCTGCGGAGGCCTCGCCGTGGCGCGGCCATGCGTGTGGCTCGCCCGGATCACGCGCCCGCCGGCGAGCGACCATGCCAGGTCGCGCACCGCGGGAATGAACAGCAGAAAGCCGATCGCGTCGGTGATGAACCCGGGAATAATGAGCAACAGCCCGGCGACGACGATCAGCGCGCCGTGCACCAGCGGCCTTTCCGGGCTTTCACCGACGCGCAGACCCACCCTCAGGCGCTCGAGCAGGCCGAGGCCCTGGACGCGCAGCAGCGCGACGCCCGCGAACGATGTCAGGAAGATCAGCCCCAATGTCGCCATCACGCCGATCGCCCGACCGACGGCGATGAAGGTCGCGATCTCCAGCGCCGGTAGCAGGACGAACATCAGGGGAAGAAACGAGCTTCGCACTTTGCCTTTCCATTCCGTGGAGGCGTCAAATTGCCTCCCGATTCAAGACATAATGCTGCATCGCCCGCATTTGAATGATCATGTCAGGCGTTCTATATGAAAACCGGCTGATAAATTGGATACGGGCAACGTGTGGGCCGTGGCCGGGCAGGGCGTCATTGGCGGAAGACATGGAATTTTTCGATATCGGCACGATATTCTTTCTGGTCGCGGCGGTCGTGATCTTCTACCAGCTGCGCAGCGTGCTCGGGCGCCGCACGGGCAACGAGCGTCCGCCCTTCGACCCCTATTCGCGTAAATCCCCGGACAAGGAAGCCGTTGCCGCGCCGGAGAACGTGGTTTCGCTGCCGCGCCGACGCTCTGGCGCGGAGGCGGAAGCCAGCTACACCGCCATCGACGCTTTTGCCAAGCCGGGAACGGATCTCAACAAGGGCTTGCGCGCCATCAGGGACGCCGATCCGTCCTTCGAGCCGAAAGGCTTCGTTGACGGCGCCAAGATGGCCTACGAGATGATCGTGCTGGCCTATGCCGACGGTGATCGCCGTACGTTGAAGAACCTGCTTTCCCGCGAGGTCTTCGATGGTTTCGTCGCGGCCATCGCCGAGCGGGAGGGCCGTTCTGAGAAGGTTCAATCCTCTTTCGTCGGCATTGACAAGGCAGATATCGCTTCGGCCGAAATGAAGGGCACCGAAGCCTATGTCACCTTGCGCATCGTCAGCGAGTTGATCTCCGCCACGCGCGACAAGGCGGGCGAGGTGATCGACGGAGACCCCGAAACGGTCGCCGAGGTGAAGGATGTGTGGACCTTCTCGAGAGATACCCGTTCCGCCGACCCCAACTGGAAGCTTGTCGCGACCGAGGCGGAAGACTGAATCCTCATTGCGGCTGGTGGCCCGGTCGACCGATGGTGCTTTCTCCGATCTTCTCGCCGGTTGACTTCGACGGGTTGCCAGCCTGGGCGGAGGAGGAAGGCAGCGGCGCCTATGCCGCGTTCCGGAGATGCGCCCTCTATATGGCGACGGCGCCAAAACCCTACCGCAGCGGCTCACTCGGGATTTCGGCGCATGCTTTCGAAGAAGCATTCGCGGAAGCGCGGGCCGTCGCCGCACCGGAACATCCTCGCGCCTTCTTCGAGCGGAATTTCCGTGTCTGCCATGTGTCGCCTGCTCCGGCGGATTCGGGCTTCGTGACCGGTTTCTACGAGCCTGAACTGGCGGCCTCGCGGATCGAAACGCCGCGTTTCAGGTTTCCTCTTTACGCGCGGCCGGCCGACCTCGTCGACCTGAACGATTCGAACCGGCCGGCAGATATGGATTCCGGTTTCGCTTTCGGACGCCAGGCCATGAACGGCATCGTTCCGTATTTCGACCGCCGGGCGATTGAACGCGGCGCGCTTGCCGGGCGCGTCCCGGTGATCGCCTGGCTGGCCGACAGGGTCGATTTGTTTTTCGCGCATGTGCAGGGCGCGGCGCGGCTCCTCATGCAAGATGGCGACATCGTGCGGGTCACCTATGCGGCCAAATCCGGTCATCCCTTCACGGGCATTGGTGGCGTCCTGGCCGAACTCGGCGAAATCCCGCGCCAAGATGTCACCATGCAATCGATCCGTGCCTGGCTTGGCGCCAATCCGCGTCGTCTCGACGAAATTCTCTGGCGCAACCGCTCCTTCATCTTTTTCCGGGAGGCCGCCGTCGACGACCCGCAAGGAGGGCCGATCGCGGCGGCCAAGGTCCAGCTTGCCGCCGGCCGCTCGATCGCCGTCGACCGCCTGCTGCATACCTTCGCGACGCCCTTCTACATCAACGCGCCCTCGCTGACGTCGTTCGGCGGCGTGGCTTTCCGCCGCCTGATGATCGCGCAGGATACCGGCTCGGCGATCGTTGGTCCCGCGCGTGGCGATCTCTTTGCCGGCTCGGGGGCCGCGGCGGGAGAGGTCGCCGGCGTCGTCCGCCACCCGGCCGATTTTTATGCGCTTGTCCCGCGCGTGTTGCTGGAGGCTAAGGCGAAATGAGCGGCGCCGCCGGCAAGACGCTTTCGCTGGAAGACCGGATCCTCTGGTCGCGCATCGCACGCACGACCAGGCCGCTCAAGGGACGCGCCCAGGCTTCTCCTTCCGAATCCGACGAACCGGCGATGGGCGAGATCCCGGCGTCCGGTCCGAAACTCGTGGATGCGCCGTCGCAGCCGACCGTCCACCGGACCACACACGCGCCGCGTCACTTCGATCTTCCGACGCGCAGGAAGCTTGCAAAGGGCCGTCTGCCGATCGAGGGAACAGTCGACCTCCACGGCCTCACCCAGAGCGAGGCCCACACGCTTCTGCTTTCCTTCCTGCATCGCGCCTATGTGGATGGCCGGCGCTATGTGCTCGTCATTACCGGAAAAGGCGACTCCTACGGCAGCGACGGTATATTGAAGCGCGCAGTTCCCGCCTGGTTCGCCACGGCCCCGTTCCGGGCGCTGGTGAGCGGCCAGGAAGGGGCCGGACGACGTCATGGGGGCGCCGGAGCTCTTTACGTCCGGCTGCGCCGGCGCGGCGAAGACGGCCGCAAATGACCCCTTTCGGCGAAAAGCTGCGGTCGCTGCGCCGCGAACGCGGCGTCGCCCAGCGCGAAATGGCCGCCGCCATAGGGGTCAGCCCTGCCTATCTTTCCGCGCTTGAGCATGGAAGGCGCGGTGTCCCGAACTGGGCGATGGTCCAGAAGATTATCGGCTTCTTCAACGTTATCTGGGACGATGCCGAGGAGCTTCAGCGTCTCGCGGCACGTTCCGATCCGCGCGTCGTCATCGAGACGGCCGGCCTTTCTCCTCGCGCCACGGAACTCTCCAACCTGCTCGCCGAGAAGATTTCGTCGCTGGGCGAAAAGGAGATCGAGGCGCTGATCGAGCAGCTTCGCGGCGTTCGCGGAAGACCGGCAAACAGATAGGGTCAGCGCGGGGCGCGCTTGGCCAGGATGCGCTGCAGCGTGCGCCTGTGCATGTTCAGCCTGCGCGCCGTCTCGGAGACGTTCCGGTCGCACATTTCATAGACGCGCTGGATGTGTTCCCAGCGTACGCGGTCGGCCGACATCGGGTTTTCCGGAGGCGCGGCCCTTTCCTCGCTGGTGCGGGTCAGCGCCGCATAGACGTCATCCGCATCCGCCGGCTTCGACAGATAGTCGATGGCGCCGAGCTTCACCGCCGTCACCGCGGTGGCGATGTTTCCATAGCCGGTGAGGATGACCGTCCTCGCGTCTGCCTTGCGGTCGCGGATCGCCTGGACCACGTCGAGCCCGTTGCCGTCGCCGAGGCGCATGTCGATGACGGCGAAGGCGGGGGCCTTCACCTTGGCCTTGGCCACCGCTTCCTCGACGCTTTCGGCGGTATCCACCTCGAAGCCGCGGCTTTCCATGGCGCGCGCGAGACGCGTCAGGAAGGGCTTGTCGTCATCGACAATGAGAAGTGAGTGGTCTTCGCCAGCAGGACCCTTGGCGTGTGCTTCTGTCATCATGTCCATCGTCTTCTTTCCTTCTTTCCTACCGCGAAACCTTCCTCGGTGGAAGTTGTCGACGGCTCCCGCTTCCCCGGATCATCCCCGATCGACCTAATATGGGGTGGTGTCGCCGGTTCCGCCCTCTACAAACAGCGATCGCGGCCAGACGCTTGCCACGGTCGCGCCCATTCCCGGCTTCGCGCCATTGGCGAAGCGGATCGTGGCGCCCGACCGTTCGATCAGCGTTTTCGCAATGAAGAGGCCAAGTCCCAGGCCGCCGCCTTCCTCGGACGTCTGTCTTGTCGTCATATAGGGCTCGCCGATACGGTCGAGTATTTCAGGCGGGAATCCGGGGCCGTCATCTATGACCTCGATGGACACCCACTCCTCGTCCCAGCGCCAGCGTACCGTCACCTTTTCATGCGCGAAATCGACGGCATTCTCAACGATGTTGCCGAGTCCGTAGAGGACACCGGGATTGCGCCGCGCCACCGGCTCGGCACCGAGCCGTGGTCCGGGTTCGAGCTTGATCGCAATGCCGAAATCGCGATGCGGCGCGATTACTTCCTCTATCAGGGAAGTGACCGGAAGCTGCGCCATATGGGCCTCGCTTTCGGAGGAAAGGCTGGTGAGGCGCTTGAGGATCTCGCGGCAACGTTCGCTTTGCGAACGCAGCAGGGCGACATCCTCGCAAAAGCGGGGATCGTCGCCGAGGGCGCGCTGCATTTCCCTTGCGACGAGCGTTATGGTGGCGAGCGGCGTGCCGAGCTCATGGGCCGCCGCCGCCGCCAGGCCGTCGAGAGCGGAGAGATGCTGTTCGCGTTGCAGCACCAGTTCCGTAGCCGAGAGAGCGGTTGCCAGCAGCCGAGCTTCCTCCGCCACGCGCCAGGCATAGAGGCCGGTGAACGCGATCGAGGAGACGACGGCCATCCACATGCCGGCCACATAGATGAAGGGCATCGGGAGTTCGCTCTCGGGAAACCAGGGAAGCGGATAGTGGACGAAAGCCAGCATTGTCGCCGCGCCGACCGTGACCGCGCCGAGCACGATCGTCAGCCTGAGCGAGAGCGACGTCGCCGAGATTACCACCGGCACCGTCATCAGAACCGAGAAAGGATTGGTCAGTCCTCCGGTGACGTACAGAAGGCCTGCGAGCTGCATCGCGTCGAAGATGAGGATGGCGAAGGCGGGACGCGGCCCGAGCCTTTGCGCTGTCGGATAGCGGAAGGCCAGGTAGAGGTTGAGCCATGCGGAGCAGGCGATCAGCGCGAAACAGAGACTTACCGGCACGGGGAAGCGCAGCGCATAGGCGACGACCATCACCGCGGCGCTCTGGCCGACCACGGCCAGCCAGCGCAGCCGGATCAGCGTTGTCAGCCTGAGCTGGCCGCTTCGTATCGGATCGGGCGCCTGCAGGTCCTGGATCATGGGGCGCTTATGCGCCGACCGGAGCGGCGAGCCAAGCGAATAACGGTCTAGCCGCCGAGCGGCTTGGCGCGGGAGGTGGCCCGAGCCTCCAGCGGGTTTTCCGGCCAGACATGTTTCGGATAGCGTCCTCGCATATCCGCCCGCACCTCGGCCCATGACCCGCGCCAGAACCCGGGAAGGTCGCGCGTCGTCTGGATAGGCCGGCGCGCGGGCGAAAGCAGCTCGACTGTCAGCGCCACCGCTCCTTCGGCAATCGCCGGGTGCCGGTCGAGGCCGAAAAGCTCCTGCACCCGGATGGAAAGGACCGGCTGCTCCCTCTCATAGCGGATGGGCACGTCGCTTCCCGAAGGTGCGTGGAAATGCGTCGGCGCGAGCCGGTCAAGCTGCCGCTCCGCCGGTTGGGGCCCCCTCGACAACAGCGCTTCGCGAAGCGCGCGTCCGCCGAGCGCGTCGAGCGACGCCTCGCCCGGCAGGAAGGGCAGGAGCCATTCCTCGAGATCCTCGAGAAGCGCCCTGTCCGACATGTCCGGCCACGGCTTCCCCAGCGCGTGATGCAGCCAGCCGAGCCGTTCGCGCAATTGGACGGTCGCCTTTTCCCAGGGCAGGATCGCAATGCCGTGGCTGCGCATGGCGGCAAGGAGCGCGACGTTTGCCACATCTCCGGAAGGCGGCGGCGCCTGTCTCTCGGAAAGGGTCACGGCACCCAGCCGTTCGACCCTGCGTGTTCGCAGGGCGCGCTTCTGGATGTCGAAGCTTGTCTCGTTCTCGCGCTCGATGCGGTTGCCAAGCGCGGCGCGGATGTCATCCTCCGTAACCGCCGCCGCGCTGGCGATGCGGCTGTTGGCGGCGACGCCCTGAAGGTCGGCGACGACCAGATACTCCTCCCCTGCCAGCGCGTCGCTCTCATCGAGCACGCCGCCGCGCCCGTTGGCCAGAACGTAGCGTCCGCGGCCGCCGCGGGCACGCGCGACGCGATCCGGCCAGGCGTTGAGGAGCATGGCGCCGGCCGGCACAGCCTCTTCACCGCCGCCGTCCACCATCCGGGCGATCCGTCGCGCAAGCGCCTTGGCATTGGTGGCCCGCGCAGAGCGCTCATGCTGGAAGCGGGAGAGCCGCGCATCCAGATCGACGCCATTGCCGCCCAGCCCGCGCTCGGTGAGAAGCACGGCGAGTTCGGCCGCCGGCCGCGCATGGCCGTCTTTCGCGGCCTCGGCCACCATATGCGCCAGACGCGGCGGCAGCGCTAGCCGCCGCATGGCCGCCCCGGCGTCGGTCAACCTGCCGTCCCCGTCGATCGCGCCCAGCTGGAGAAGCAGTCCCCTTGCCTCGGCCAGGGCCGGCGCCGGCGGCGGATCGGGGAAATGGAGGCTGGCGGGATCGCCGACACCGAACGCGGCGCAATCGAGGACGAGCCCGGAAAGGTCCGCCGCGAAAATTTCCGGCGCGGCGTATGCCGGCAGCGAGGCGGTCTTCTCGGCGCGCCAGAGACGAATCGCGATGCCGGGTTGCGTACGCCCGGCGCGGCCGGCGCGCTGGTCGGCGGAGGCGCGGGACACGCGGACCGTTTCAAGCCTGGTTAGGCCGGTCGCCGGCTCATACTGCGGCAGCCGTGAAAGCCCGCTGTCGATGACGATGCGCACGCCATCGATGGTGATGGAGGTTTCGGCGATCGCCGTCGCCAGGACGATCTTGCGCCGGCCGGGCTTTGCCGGCTGGATCGCGGCATCCTGGGCGCGGCCATCGAGATTGCCGAAAAGCGGTGCGATATTCGTATCGACCGGCAGGTCGCCGGCAAGCCTCTCGGCTGTCCTCTCGATCTCCCGCTGTCCGGGGAGAAAGGCGAGGATGCTGCCTTGCTCGGACGAAAGCGTCCTGCGGACGGCATCGGCCACAGCCTGTTCGATCGGGACATCGCGAGGGCGATCCTCATATCGGATATCGACCGGCCAGGCTCGGCCCTCGCTTTCAATGACGGGCGCACCGCCGAGGAGCTTCGCGAAGCGCGCTCCTTCGAGCGTGGCCGACATGACGACGAGCCTGAGGTCCGGCCGCAGCGCCTGCTGTATGTCGAGCGACAGCGCCAGTCCGAAATCGCCGTCGAGCGATCTTTCGTGGAATTCGTCGAACATTATCGCCGCGTAGTCCGGCAGTTCCGGATCGTCGATGATCATCCGCGCCAGGACGCCCTCGGTCACGACGACGATGCGGGTGCACGCCGATAATTTGCGCTCCATTCGCATGGCGTAGCCGACTGTGTGGCCGGCCTCTTCGCCGAGCAGGCCGGCCATGCGTCGTGCCGCCGCGCGGGCTGCGAGCCTTCGTGGTTCCAACAACAGGATCTTGCGGTCGCCGCGCCACGCAGCATCGAGCAGCGCCAGCGGCATCAGCGTCGTCTTGCCGGCGCCCGGCGGCGCGATCAGGACGGCGTTCGAGCCCGAGGCAAGGCTCGACAGCAATTGCGGAAGCACGGCCGTGACGGGCAGGTCGGTCAAGGCCGGCACTTCAGGCGCCGATCCGGACAAGTGGGCCGCCGGCCGCCTCCGCGTCGGCTTCGTCGTGGGTGACGAGGAGAACCGGCAGCGCGTTTTCCCGGGCCTTGGCGAAGATGAGTTGCCGTATCTGTGCCCTGAGATCCGCGTCGAGCCTGGAGAAAGGCTCGTCGAGCAGCAGCGCACGCGGCCGTGAGAGCAGCACGCGGGCGAGGGCGACGCGCGCTTTCTGGCCCCCGGAAAGCGTATCGGGGTCGCGCGGACCGAAACCCGACAGACCGACCGCGTCGAGCGCCCCTTCCGCCAGCCGCCGGCGCTCGTTCCGATCTCGCGTCGCGCTGGGCACGGCGAAGACAAGATTGCCGGCGACCGACAGATGCGGGAAGAGCAGCGGATCCTGAAAGAGGATGCCGGCATGCCTGTCCTCGGCGGGCAGGGCGGTCAGCTCAACTCCCGAAACGAATACCCGGCCGGTGGCGGTGAAAGCGGGATCCAGGAAGCCGCCGATGAAGGCGAGCAGCGCCGACTTGCCCGAACCTGAGGGGCCCATGACGGTCAGGACCTCGCCGGGCCGGACGCGACGGTCCACGTCGACGAGCGGCCTTCCGCCGATCGAAATCGAGACGTCGTCCAGCCTCAGGCCTTCATCCCCCAGCTCGGATGACTGCAATGTTGCTCCTATCGGGGCCGCATGGCCCGCCGATGGCGGAATATCAGTGTCGGCGCGAGCGTTGCAATGGCAAACGCCGCTGCCGGAAGGAGCATTTGCAGGAAGGCATAGACGCCGATGATGCGTCGGTCTCCGCCCGAGGCGAGCGCCACTGCCTCGGTGGTGATGGTCGGCAGCCTTCCCGCCCCGACCAGCACCGTTGCCAGATATTGACCGACGGAAACGGCGAAGCCGACCGCCGCCGCTGTCAGCACGGCACGGAGCAGTATCGGCAGCCGGATCGAGAGGAGGATTGTGCTGCGCTTCTTGCCGAGGCCGGCGGCCACCGCTTCGTAGCGGCGGTCGAACGCCCGCCACGGCTCGGAAAGGGAAAGGAAGACGTAGGGCATGACGAAGACGAGATGGGCGAGGATAAGGGTAGGCAGACCGGGATCGGCGTGGACGGCAAGGAAGAATATCTGCAGGCCGAACAGGAACGCCGCCTGCGGAACGATGAGCGGCAGATAGATCAGCGCCAGCGCGGCCCGGCCGCCGCGGCGCCCGGTCTCCAGTTCGCGCGCGAGGCAAAGCAGTGTGAGCAGCACCGCGACCGCTGTCGAGACAAGGCCGCAGGCGAGCGTCACGGCAAGCGGTCTGCCGATACTTTGGGCCGCTGTCGTCCATGCATGTGTCGTGAGGCTGTCGGGGAGCGCATTCGGGAACTGCCAGAAGCCGGCGACCGACCAAAGTGCCAGGACCACCAGCCCGGCGCCGATCAAGATGGCGGAGACGGCCATTCCGACCAGCCCGGCATGGCGCAACAGGCCATCGCCGCGCCAGCGCCGGCCCGATCCCACGAGATGACGGAGCATGGCTCCGGCCGATCGCTCGAGCAGGACCCAGAGCAACAGTGCCGCCGCCGTGATGCCGAGTTGGAGGAGCGCACCCGCCGCCGCGAGAAAATGCCGGGCCAGATCAGGATCCTCCGACCATTGCACGATCCTGACCGCCATCGGCGGCGGCAGCGTCGGCCCGAGGATGCGCGCCACGTCCACCACGGAACTCGAAAAGGCGATCACCGCGAAGACGGCGAGACGGATCTGGCGATAGAGCTGCGGCCATGGGCCGAACAGGAAACCCGCGATCCGCCCGTAGCCGAGCGAGGCGGCCAGCGCTCGCGCCTCCTGGAGCTTCACCTGCGGCAACGCGGCGAGCGTAATCAGGAGAAGAAAGGGGATTTCCTTGACGATGAGCCCTGCCGTCATCGAAAGCGCCAATGGGTCGTTGATGATCAGGAGATCGGGCGGCCGGTGCCAGCCCGTCAACCATGGCGAGACCAGGCGGGAGATCATGCCGGAAGGCGCGATCATGAAGGCGAGCCCGAACGCCGCCGCGGCATGTGGTACCGAGAGCAGCGGC
>JBQCFA010000402.1:0-21033 GCA_051959695.1 Rhizobiaceae bacterium | reverse complement strand
AACGCGGAAACGGACCGGCTGGTGGGCTGGGCGCTGGCGGAGGCCGTTCCGGCCGCCACGAGCGACGCCGCGATGGGAAAGTTGCTCTATAGCGGAAACGCACGCGCCATCGAAGACCGGTTGCGGCTGGCCTTCGCCTCGGCGCGCGGTCGCGCCGTCGAGGACGACAAGGCGCTCGTGGAAGCGGGCCAGTATTCGCGCCTGCTCGGCTTTCTGAAGAATTGGGAGCGGCCTGCTTTGCCTATCACCGGCGAGGATCTGCGCCGGTTGGGGCTTCCGCAAGGAAAGGGGCTTGGTCGGCTGCTCGCAGAACTCGAGACGGAATGGATCCAGTCGGGGTTCACAATCGACCGCGGCACACTCCTGAAGCGCGCCGCGGAAAAGGGCGAGATTCCAGGCTCCTAGCTGAAGTCGCTATGAATATGAGTCAGCTCTGAAAGTTCGCGAAACAGCTCAAGCTGCGTCGCGAACCTTCTCGATACGAGAACGTATGGCCTCGATCATCGTCTCTCGTATGGTGTCCTCGCCATGGGCGTCGCGGAGATGCTCGACCGCGCGGCGCATCACTTCCGCCTCGTCTTCGGCGCGGGTATGCCACTCGCAGCCGGGAACAAGCGAACCGCAATGAAATTCCTTCATCGGATATCCTCCTTGCTCAAAGGAACATGTCGCGATGATAACACGGAACGGGTCGATTTCGTTGCCCGGGCCTTCACGATTTTTCTCTTGCCTCACCGCGCCAGGCGGACATTGGTCAGCGACTGGGCAATGCCGGAAAAGGCCTGCGCGAGCGCCTCGGAATTGGTGGCGTCGTAATAGTGCTGCGCATCGGTCGCGCAACCCTGCAGGAGTGTCTTCGCCTCGTCTTCCTTGGCCTTGTCGTCCGCCGAGGCGGACGGATTGGCGACGATGAAGGCAACCGAGAAGATCTCGATCTTCTGCTTCTTCGCGTAGGTGCACAGCGTCGCCGCGTTGGCGTTCGACTGCTGCCTCTCATCGGTCTGTCGACCGGCGTCGAAACCGACATGCCGCCCGTCGGAAGCGCGGAACTGGAGGGTGTTGTAGCCGTCGGTCATCAGCACCATGACCTTGCGCGGAGCGATGTTGTTGGGATCGTATGCCTGCCCCTCCGTAAAGGGCGCGGAGGGCGAAAGCTGGTTGATGCCCCACATGATCCCGGCCGGAATATAGGTGGACGGCTTGTAGCTGCCGATGTTGATGATGAGATTGTTGATGGCGCTGACCAAGGTGTTCTTGCTGTCCGTGAGCGGGACGATGGGGTTGAGGCATTTCTGCGAGGTGTCGAGATAGCCGGGATAGCGATAGGCCGGCTCACCATCGTCGAGGATGGGCTTCGCCCCGTTGGCGCGCGAACCGACGCAACCGTACCATGTGTAGTTGGTGACGTAGTCGTTGGAGCAACTCTGATAAGGCGTCACAGGCACGTCGGGCGCGTACTGGGTGCATCCGCCGCCGCACTGGTAGGTTGAAATGACTCCGTCCGTGTTGCTGGTGCAGGTCTTTTGCGGCGCGTAGGCAAGGCACGCGCCGCGCTTGCTGGTGACGGTCGTGCACGAGCCATTGTGCATGACCGAATAGTCCGCCGGTATGTTGAGCCAAGAGGAGCCGCGGTTCTGCTTTCCCACATTGACGTAGTCGGCATAGGGAACCAGACCGACCTTGATCGGCGCGTCGGTGTTCTTGAAGACCTCATCTACGAGATCGGTGGCGGCTTTCTTCAGGGCCGCGATCTTGGTCGTGCTGGAATCCGCCATTTCCGACATCGACCAGGTGTTGTCGAGCACAAGGCTGACCTCGACGCTTCCGGAGACGGCGCGGATGGCCAGCGAGTTTGCCTTGACATCGAGCGTGTTGATATTGGCAAGCGCCATGAAACTCGTCTGGACCGTCCCGCCGAGAGTAAGATCCACCTTCTCGGTTGTCCCTTCCAGGCTGGCGACGTGGAGGTTGTCCACTTCATTGGCGGAATAATTGGCGGCGATGAAGTCGTTACCGACCTTGCGCAAGGCGGTTTCGTCCGGTGCCCGCGAGGCGGCCATGGCGAGGGAAGCCGCATCGGCCAGGCGCTGCAGATGAGCCTCGGCGCGCAGATACCGCGCGTAGTCGACGCCAAGCCCGACAGAAAGCATCAGGGGAATGGCGAGAAATCCCATGATAACGGCATAGGCGCCGCGGCGGTCGGCGAGAAAACTGCGAATCATCGAATGCTTCCCTGTATCTGCCAGTTCCGATGCTGGCCGTCGCGATACAAGAAAGCGCGGTTACTTTGCGTTTTGGTTACGGGATACGAATCGAAAGCAACTACAGCCGCACTTCGTGTGGCGTGGTGAACAAATCGCTGACAAACGGACCTAAGTATGGGCCGTCAAAGGAGAATTCCGCCGTTAAGGCCACTTTACCTCGGGCGGGAGACTGGAGAGGATCGAATCGACGTTGCCCCCGGTCTTTAGGCCGAAAATCGTGCCGCGATCGTAGAGGAGATTGAACTCGACATAGCGGCCGCGGCGGACCAGCTGTTCCTCGCGATCGGCGTCGGTCCAGTTGCGCTGGAAATTGCCACGCACCAGGTGCGGATAGACCAGCAGGAAAGCTCGGCCGACGTCCTGCGTGAACGCGAAATCGGCATCCCAGCCGCCCTTGTCGTCCGGGCTCCGCAGCCAGTCGTAGAAAATGCCGCCGATACCCCGCGGCTCATTGCGGTGCGGCAGGAAGAAATAGTCGTCGCACCATTTCTTCAGCTTGCCGTAGTCGGCGATTGTCGAATGGCGATCGCAGACGAGTTGCATCGCGCGGTGGAAGGCGACGGCATCCGCGTCGTCCTGCTTGCGGCGCCTGTCGAGCACGGGAGTGAGATCGGCGCCACCGCCGAACCATTGCCGCGAGGTCACAACCATGCGCGTGTTCATGTGCACCGCCGGGACGTGCGGGTTCCATGGATGCGCGATCAGCGAGATGCCGGAGGCCCAGAACCGCGGATCTTCCTCGGCGCCGGGTATCTGCTTGCGAAACTCCGGCGAGAACTCGCCAAAGACGGTCGAAGTATGCACGCCGGCCTTCTCGAAGACGCGGCCGCGCAGGATAGACATGATGCCGCCGCCACCCCGGCCGGCCGCGCGCAGCAATTGTGGGCGCTCAAAGCGACCGGGAGCCCAGGAAGCCTGCGGTCCGGTCACATCGTCTTCCAGCGCTTCAAAAGCGGCGCAGATGCGGTCGCGCAGTTCGCGGAACCAGCTTTCGGCGGCGGCTTTCTTCTCGTCGATGGCGTCCGGCAGGCCGGTCGGAAGATCCTGAGGTTCCATGCTTCCCCGTTCGCGACAAGCCGCCCCGGAACTCTATTTGGGACTCGTCTTTTTCGTTCGCCACCCCTAAACTTTATGGACCGCGGGTCAAGGAGTTGCGTCATGCGCACGCCATCGAGACCACCGCTCGACAGCCTGAAAGAGAGGCTGCGCCGCCAGCGCGCCGCCGAGGTCGTCAAGCCGCGCGACGGATTTCTCCGCGAGACCTTTCTCCTGCCGCGCGGCGAAGCCCGCGCCAAGGCACGCGAATGGCTCGACCGCTGGCCGAAGCAGGCCTACTGGACCGAGATCGAGAGCTGGCGCGAGCAGCCGGACGACGTGATTGAGTTCACGATGCGGCGGCTGCCGACCGCCGATTGAGCATCGACATCGCCTGAGGTCTCCTATCGGAGCGGCTTGCGCGCCAGCGCCATCAGCGTCCAGCCGAAACCGGCCATTTCCTTCAGCCTGTCGAGCCGCCGTCCGACCATTGCGCGGACAGGCTTGTTCAGGGTTCGGGAGTTCAGGATACGCATCACCCCCCGGTTCGCCTTCGGCGTGATCGAGAACAGTTCGAGGATTTCGAATTCCCTTTCCAGCAGGAGCGTCAATTCACGCCTGTCGACCCAGCGGCGCAGCTGTCCAGGCCCGGGCGGAGGGATGCGGTTGTAGCGCTCGAGCACCGGCCGGTTCTGGGTCGCGAGCATCAGGTGGCCTCCGGGCCGCAGGTGGCGCGCCAGCTTGGCCATGAAGGCGGGTTGATCGGCGACGTGGGAGAGGACCTCGAGCGAGGTGATGACGTCGAACGTGGCCGTACCGAAGTCGAGCGCCATGAAGTCTCCGGCGACAAAGCGGACATTCGGAAGTCGGCGCTGCGCGCGTTCCAGCACCTCAGGAGAGAGGTCGGTTCCCGTCACCGTGCCGAAAGACTGCAGCCCCGCGCAGAGCCAACCCGTGCCGCAGCCGGCCTCCAGGATATCCAGATCGGTTCGGCCCAGCCCGCGCAGCCAGCGCGTAACGACATCTGCCTGGTCGGCGGACACGTCGTGCAGTTCGTGCTCGCGGGAGGCGGCGTTCCATTCATTCCAGAAGCGCTGCTGCGCCTCGAGCGGGACGGTTTCGTGCATGGTGATCGACATGGCCGGATGCTAGGCGAAGCGGACATCGGCGGCACGCACTGCTTTCGGACAGCTTTCATCGCATATTCGGCTTATCGCGTCTGTCGCAACGCCTCGCCGACCGCCATGGCCGCGGAGAGGGCAACATTCAGCGATCGGCCGCCGCCCGGCATAGGGATCAGCAGGCGCTGGTCCGCGGCCTCGTGCACATGGTCGGGGACACCGGCCGATTCGCGCCCGAAGAGGAGGACGTCGCCCGGCGCGAACGAAAAATCCGTGTAGGGCAGCGCGCCCTTGGTGGTGAAGAGCACGAGCCGTCGCATTTCGCGCGAGCGCCATTCCTCGAAAGCTGGCCAGTCGACATGGCGCGTCAGCGACGCCATCTCCAGATAGTCCATGCCGGCGCGCCTGAGCGCGCGATCGGAGACATCGAAGCCCGCCGGTTCGATCAGGTCCACGCCCAGCGCCAGGCAGGCGGCGAGGCGCAGGATCGTCCCCGTGTTGCCGGCGATGTCCGGCTGATAGAGCGCGACGCGGATCGTTTCGTGCATGCTTTCCTCGTCGCGCTTTGCCGTTGCGCGGCCGCCACATCCGTCAGGAAGCGTTCCTAACCTGTCGTACCGCGTCTGGCCACACGCGGCGAAGGCGGGTATAAGCCCACCGACTGTCCGAGGCGGCCGTTGCCGCGCATGAGCATCAATACGAACCCAAGGAGGCGGAAGTGGACGTGATCATGTTTCCATCGGCTTTCTGCCTACGAGGCCGAGCTTCGGCCTGACGGCGGGTTTCGTTACGACGCTTCCCTGACACACGGTTTCATCGTCGCGAATCCCGCGGGAGATCATCCCCGGTTCCTTGAGGATTCGTGCCATGTCCGTCTTTCTTCCCAAGAGGCTTTCGGCCTCGCCTGACCAGGTGTCGGCGGCGCCGGGCGCGGGCCTCCATCTGACGCCGATTGTTTTCCAGCCCGCGCGGCTGAAAAGATCGCCGGCCCCTACCTATATTCTCCAAGCTGCTTCAAGGCTTTGATCATGCTTTTTGCGTGGTTTGAAGAAAGACTCGACCCGTTTCCGGCGGCCGATCCGGCGGAGCCGCCGGCCACGCTTGTCGCGTTCTGCTGGTACTACACGCGTGCCTGCTGGCCGTTCGTGCTCCTGGCCGCGGCCTGCATGGCGGCGATCGCCATCATGGAGGTCTGGATGTTCGGCTTCCTCGGCCACATCGTCGACTGGCTGGCGGCCCAGAACCGCGAGACTTTCCTGCAGACGGAAAAATGGAAGCTGATCGGCATGGCGCTCGTCGCCGGCGTCGCGCTGCCGGCGGTGGTGACGGTTTCGTCGCTGACGACATACCAGACGCTTTTCGGCAACTATCCCATGCGCATCCGCTGGCTCGTGCATCGCTACCTTCTGAGGCAGTCGATGGCGTTCTACCAGGACGAGTTCGCCGGCCGTATCGCCACCAAGCTGATGCAGACGGCGCTGGCGGTGCGCGAAACGGTCATCAAGTTCGCCGAAGTCCTCAACTACGTCGTCGTCTATTTCCTCGGCGTGCTGGTGATCGTGGGTTCGGCCGACTGGCGCCTTGCATCGCCGCTGGCCGTCTGGCTAGTCGCCTACGCTTTCGTGCTGCGCTATTTCATTCCGCGTTTGGGCCGCGTGGCCGAGGCGCAGGCCGACGCGCGGTCGCTGATGACCGGACGCATCGTGGACAGCTACACCAACATCCAGACGGTGAAGCTCTTCTCGCACGCCCGGCGCGAGGCCGACTATGCGCGCGAAGGCATGAGCGACTTCATGACGACGGCCTATGGGCAAGGGCGGCTGATCACATCGCTTTACGTCACCATCTACGGAATGAACTCGTTGCTGCTTCTTTCCGTCGGCGCGCTCTCGATCCGGCTTTGGCTGGATGAGGCGGTGACCGTCGGCGCGGTGGCCGTGGTGATCGGCCTCGTGTTGCGCCTGTGGGGCATGTCGCAGTGGATCATGTGGGAGGTGTCGGGGCTGTTCGAGAACATCGGCACCGTTCAGGACGGGATCAACTCGATCTCCCTGCCGAGGCTCGTGGCGGACAAGCCGGGCGCGCCTGATCTCGCGATTGCGCGCGGAGAGATCGAATTCGAGCATATCCATTTCCACTATGGCAAGCAGAAGGGCGTCATCGGGGATCTCAGCCTGAAGGTGAGGGCAGGGGAGAAGGTCGGGCTCGTCGGGCCTTCCGGCGCCGGCAAGTCGACGCTCGTCAACCTGCTCCTGCGCTTCTACGACCTTGAAGGCGGGCGCATCCTGATCGACGGCCAGGATATCGCCGCGGTGGCGCAGGACTCGCTCCGCGCCAACATAGGCATGGTCACGCAGGACACCTCGCTCCTCCATCGCTCGGTGCGCGAGAACATCCTCTATGGCCGGCCGGACGCGGGCGAGGCGAGGATGGTCGAGGCGGCCCGGCGAGCCGAAGTGGCCGGCTTCATCGACGCCCTGGCCGACCCGCAGGGCCGGTACGGATACGACGCGCATGTCGGGGAGCGTGGGGTAAAGCTTTCCGGTGGTCAGCGCCAGCGTATCGCCATTGCCCGTGTGATGCTGAAGGATGCGCCTATATTGATCCTCGACGAAGCGACGTCGGCGCTCGATTCGGAAGTCGAGGCCGCCATTCAAGGAAACCTGTACAAGCTCATGCAGGGCAAGACCGTCATCGCCATAGCCCACCGCCTGTCGACCATCGCGGCCATGGACCGGCTGATCGTCATGGACAAGGGCCGGATTATCGAGGAAGGCAGCCACGACGAGTTGATCGCACGCGGCGGGCTCTATGCGCGCCTCTGGCGGCGGCAGTCTGGCGGGTTCATCGATGCCGGTCAGGCGGAGGCGGCGGAGTGAGGCTCGCGAGCTGGATTTACACCCTGTTCGAGAATTGGCTGGCTCCATTCAACGAGCCGGCCGATCTACGGCCGCCTGCCGGCCTCGCGCCCTTCATCTGGCACTATTTGCGACAGGCCAGGGGACCTTTTCTCCTAATGCTGGTCGTGGGTGGGCTGGCCCCGCTGATCGACGCGGGACTTTTCTATTTCGTGGGGCGGCTGGTCGATATCCTCGATGCCTCCAGCGGCGATCGCAGCTGGTCGGCTCTGATCGTCGGCTACGGACCGGAACTCCTATTCATGCTGGTCACAGTGCTGGTTGTCCGGACGCTGGTTCTCTACCTGTCTGCCCTGGTCGACGAGCAGACGATCGCACCCGGCTTCTACAATCTCGTACGCTGGCAGGCGCACCGCTACGTGTCTCGGCAATCCTACGATTTCTTCCAGAACGATCTCGCCGGCAGTGTCGGCTCCAAGGTCTGGCAAAGCGGCCAGGCGGTTGGCGACCTGCTCGAAAGCGCGATCGCCGTCCTCTGGTTCATGCTGATCTACACGGTGACGACGCTCGCCATGATGGTCCGGCTCGACTGGCGGCTCGCCGGTCTCGTCGTTCTCTGGATCATTGGCTTCTGCCTGCTGGCCTGGTGGTTCCTGCCAAGGATACGCGAGCATTCGGAGGAGGCGGCGGAACAGGGCGCCGTTGCCAACGGACGCATCGTAGACGGCTACGCCAATATCGAGACGCTGAAACTCTTCTCGCGCGACGCGAACGATCGTGGCGTCCACATGGGCTTCGACGGCTATCTCGCGGCTTATATGAAGTTTACGCGGACGCTGACCGCCGTGCGCGGTTCGCTCAACCTCTTCTCGGGAGTGATGATCGCGGCCATCGGCTGGATGGCCGTAGACCTGTGGACCCGCGAGACGGTCACGGTTGGCGCGGTCGCCTTCACGCTCGGGCTCGTTCTGCGTCTCAATGCGCTTCTCACCAGGCTGATGACGCAGCTCAACAGCATGTTACGCACGCTGGGTATCCTCGAGAACGCCAAGGCGCTGATCGCGCAGCCGCTCGGGCTCGTCGACCGGTCCGATGCCAGCGACCTCACAGTTTCCACTGGCGAGATAAAGGTCGAGAACGCCGTCTTTGGCTATGACGACGGTGCAAATGTTCTGCACGGGCTCGACCTTACCATCAGGGCTGGGGAGAAGGTCGGGCTGATCGGCCCGTCCGGTTCCGGCAAGACGACGCTCATCAATCTCATCCTTAGACTCTACGATCTCAAGGGCGGCCGTATCCTCATCGACGGTCAGGACATCGCGGATGTCAGGCAGGATTCCCTGCGGGCCCAGATCGGGGTGGTGACCCAGAACACGGAACTCTTCCATCGCTCCTTGCGCGCCAACATCAAGATCGCGAAAGCGGACGCCAGCGAAGAGGAGATGATCGCGGCCGCCAAAGAGGCGGAAGCCCACGATTTCATCATGAAGCTCCGCGACAAGAAGGGCCGCTCCGGCTACGACGTTCATGTCGGCGAGCGCGGGGCGACATTGTCGGGCGGGCAGCGCCAGCGCATCGCCATCGCCCGCGTCTTTCTGAAGGACGCGCCGATCGTGATCCTCGACGAGGCGACTTCGGCGCTCGATTCCGAGGTCGAGGCGGCGATCCAGGGTAATCTCGACTCGCTGATGAAGGGCAAGACCGTGATCGCCGTCGCGCACCGGCTGTCCACCATCGCCCATCTCGACCGGCTCATCGTCCTTTCGGACGGCAAGATCGTCGAGGAGGGGACGCACGACGAATTGCTGGCTCTCGACGGAATCTATGCGCGCCTCTGGAAACGCCAGTCCGGCGGCTTTCTTTTCCATGAAGAGAAGCAGCGCGGCACACCGGACCGAGAGCCGGAACCGGAGGCGGCTCAATGAGTGGCGGCTTCCTCGACCGGCTGTGGCGCAGGGCCGAAGGGATCATCGATCCATTCGGCGACACCGACCGCGAGGTGCTGCCGCGCGATGGCTGGCGCTTCATCCTGTACTTCGCCAACCAGGCCAAGGGACCGTTTATCCTGCTGCTCGTCATCGGCGGGCTGGCGGGCGTCGTCGATGCGTCGCTCTACTGGGCGGTCGGCTGGCTCATCGACCTGCTCGATTCGTCCAGCCCGAAGGCGCTGATCGCCGACCATTGGCCTGAACTACTGGCGTTGCTCGTCCTGGTCCTCGTGGTCCGGGCCGTCATCCTGATCGCCAACGCGGTGGTCGAGCAGCAGGTAATCGTCCCGCATTTCTACCAGAAGGTCCGCTGGCAGTCCTTCCGGCGCGTAATCGAGCAACCCTACGATTTCTACCAGAACGATTTCGCGGGCCGCATCGCCACCAAGATCATGCAAGCCGGCGAATCAACGGGCGACTTCATCATCTCCTCGCTGCAGACGCTGTGGAGCTTCGCCACGTTCCTCGTGCTCGCCACGTCCATACTCGCCGCGCTCGATCCGCTTATGGTGGTGGTGATCGCCGTATGGCTCGCGAGCTATCTCGCGGTCGCGCGCCTCCTGCTGCCGCCGCTTCGCGCGGCGGGCCGGCGCACCGCGGATGGTCGCTCGGTGCTCAACGGCCGCATGGTGGACGCCTTCACCAACATCCTCGCCGTGAAACTCTTCGATAGCGGGCGGCGCGAGCACGCTTTCGTGCGCGAGGGGATGGACATGTTCCTGACGGCGGTGATCGACCTGACGCGCGCCATTACCAGCGTCAGGGCGGCTGTCGCCATCCTGAACGGCATCATGATGAGCGCGATCATGGCGCTCGCCGTCCATCGCTGGATAGAGGGCGATGCGACGACCGGCGCGATCGCCGCCGCGACCGGCCTCGTATTTCGACTGAACACCATGTCCGGCTACATGATGTTCAATATCAACGGCTTGATCCGCAATTTCGCGACGGTGCAGGATGCGACCGGGGTCATCTCGGTCGAGCCGACGATCCGCGATGCCGATGACGCGGACGAAATTCCCCGCGCCAGCGGCGACCTCGTCTTCGACGACGTTTCCTTCCACTACGGCCAGAGCGGCGGCGTCATCGACGGGCTGTCCTTCCACATCCGCCCCGGTGAACGTGTCGCCATCGTTGGCCCGTCGGGCGCGGGCAAGACGACGATCGTCAATCTGGCGCTCAGGATCTTCGATATCGAAGGCGGCCGCATCCTTCTCGACGGGCGCGATATCCGCAAGCTGACTCAGGCGTCGCTGAGAGCCCAGTTCGGGGTTGTCAGCCAGGAACCGCTCTTGATGCACCGCTCGATCCGCGACAACATCGCCTATGGCAGGCCCGGCGCGAGCGAGGCGGAGATTATTCGTGCCGCGAAGCGGGCTTCGGCGCACGATTTCATCCAGAACGTCGCCGATCCGAAGGGGCGCAAGGGCTACGACGCGCATGTCGGCGAGCGCGGGGTCAAGCTTTCCGGTGGCCAGCGGCAGCGTATCGCGATCGCCCGCATGATCCTGAAGGACGCGCCGATCCTGATTCTCGACGAGGCCACCTCGGCGCTCGATTCGGAGATCGAGGCGGCGATCCAGGAGAATTTGGCACAGATGATGGAGGGCAAGACCGTGATCGCCATCGCGCACCGTCTTTCGACCATCGCCGCGCTCGACCGGCTGATCGTGGTCGATGACGGACGTATCGTGGAGGAGGGAACGCACGACGCGCTGGTGGCGCGGGGCGGACTCTACTCACAACTCTGGAAGCGGCAGTCAGGCGGCTTCCTGGCGGACAGGATCGCGGCGGAGTAAGGTCGAGATGAGCTTGCGGCCGCCCGGATGGAACTCCTCGCCGGCTTCCGGCAAGACCGGCGTCGATGTGCTCGACTACGAGCTGATGGCGGAGAAGGCGGCGTCGCTCGGGCGAGCCGGCTACTACGCGGAGCAGCATCTCAAGCGCCTGCGCGAATATGAAGGCGACGCGGAGGGCCGCCGCGCTCTCGTGAAGAAGGCTGCCGAAGCCGTCTATGCGTGGTTCATCCAGCGGGAACTGTGCGGGATGTGGCGCCATGACAGCCTGATCCGCGAATATTCGATCCCCAAGGAAGTTCTGGCGCGGCTTGGCGCCAGGTAACGGATAACGCGCCGTCTACTGCCCGTAGCGCTCGGTACGGATCATTTCGGCGGCGATGCCGGATTGAAGCGCCGCGTCGGCGGCGGCCGTGCAAAATACGTTTGATCCGCAAACATAGACGCGCTTTGGACGGCCAGGCAGCAACGTCAGGCAATCGGCTATCATCGCTGCGTCGATCCGGCGATGATAGTCGGCACCGGCGGCCGGTTCATCGCGGGTCAGGGTCACGAGATAACGGAACCCGTCCCGACGGGCGTCCAGGGCGCGCAATTCCTCGGCGAAAAGGATGTCCTGCGATGTCCGCGCCGAGAAGAGCAGGACGACCGGCGCCGTCGACGCGCTGCCGGCGCGGTGCCGGACCATGGAGATCAGAGGCGCGACGCCGGATCCGCCCCCGATCAGCAGGATCGGATCATGATCCAGTGGGCTCCAGTTGAAATAGCCGCCAATCGGCCCCCTCATCTCGATCATGTCACCGATCTCCGCAACGTCGTGGAAGAAGGGCGAGACTTCCCCGTCCATCAGCCGCTCGATCGCGAGCTCGACAAGACTTTCGCTGTCGGGTGCGGATGCGATCGAATAGGAGCGCCGGGCCGCATAGCCGTCTTCGGCGGTCAGCCGCACTTCGGCATGCTGTCCGGCAATGAAGGAAAAAGGTGAAGCCGGGGCCAGAAAGAAGCTCTTCACACGCGGCGAGCGGACGACGATGTCCTTGATTGCGGCTTGCTGCCAGCGCAGATGGGCCGGCGGCGCGTCTGGCTCGGTCATCGCCTCAGTCACCGGAGTATCGCTGCTCGCGCCATGGGTCGCCGTACGCGTGGTAGCCATGCAATTCCCAGAAGCCGAGCGTGTCCTTCTCGGTGAATTGCAACGCATTCACCCATTTCGCCGACTTCCAGAAGTAGAGATGCGGCACCAGCAGCCGCGCCGGGCCGCCATGGTCGGGGGGCAGGGGCTGGCCTTCATATTTCGTCGCCACCATGGCCCTGCCGGAGACAAGATCAGCGGTCGGAATGTTGGTGGAATAGCCATCGAAGGAATGAGCGAGAGTGAAGCCTGTGGGCGGCTCCATGCCGGCGTCCGCCAGGATATCGTCCACGAGCACGCCGGACCAATGGGTGTCGAGCTTGGTCCAGGTGGTCACGCAATGTATGTCTCGCGCCATCTTCGTCTGAGGTAGCGCATTGAACTCGCTCCAGCTCCAGCGCTTCACCTGGCGCGGCCCGACTTTCAAGGTAAACGTCCATGCCTCCGGGCCCACCTTGGGCGTTGGGCCCGCGGAGAGAACGGGAAATCCGCTTTCCAACGTCTGGCCGGGCGGAATTCTGTCCGCGAGTTCCGGTGCCGTGCGGCCACGGCCGACAAATCCTCGTGTCGCCATTTGCGTGCTCCGCCTTGCGTGAGGCTCGTCCCGGAGACGAGCTACAGGCGTTCACAATACGATGCTCCACTCGTCTTCATCAACCGGTCCGCGGCATGCCGGATTCGATCCGATCGCCCTCCTTTGCGGACCTTCGCCCGATGCCCGCGACAATCTGCCCTCCCGTACCGCAGGCGTCTGGACAAGCCCGGCACGGACGCATAGAAACTTCGCCAATTGCCGGGGGAATCCGTCCGGCCCGAGGGGTATTGCCTTAAGGCCGACAAGGCTTTGACAGGCGTCTGGGCAGGCTTTCGCCGGCGGGATCGATTCGAAAGGATTCTGGGCCCGTGAGCGCACACCAAGCGGCAAACGAAACGGTTGACGGCAACCGGCGGGATTTCCTCTACATCGCTACGGGCATGGCAGGCGTGGTCGGCGCGGCGAGCGTCGCCTGGCCGTTCATCGACCAGATGCAGCCGGACGCCTCGACGCTGGCGCTGGCGCAGGTCGAGGTCGACGTGTCATCGGTCAAGAAGGGCGCTTCCCTGATCGTAAAGTGGCGCGGCAAGCCCGTCGTCATTCGCTATCGCACCGACAAAGAGGTCGACGAGGGCAAGAAAGTCCAACTCTCGGAACTGAAGGACCCCATCGCCCGCAACGCCAATCTGCCGAGCGATGCGCCGGCGACCGACGCCAACCGCACCGTGCCGAAGAGGGAGGCGTGGATGGTGATGGTGCAGGTCTGCACCCATCTCGGCTGCATTCCACTCGGCGAACAGGGCGAGTTCGGCGGCTGGTTCTGCCCCTGCCACGGTTCGCAATACGACACGGCCGGACGCATCCGCAAAGGACCGGCGCCGGAAAACATGGCGATCCCGGTCTACGAATTCACGTCCGACACAGTCGTCCGCATCGGCTGAGGGGGAGTCAGAACATGAGCGGTATGCAACACTCCACCTACACGCCGAAATCGGGCCTTGGCCGCTGGATCGATGCGCGCATGCCTCTGCCAAGGCTGATGTACGATTCGTTCGTCGCCTACCCTGTGCCGCGCAACCTCAACTACGCCTATACGTTCGGCGGCATCCTGTCGCTGATGCTGGCCGTGCAGATGCTGACCGGCATCGTGCTCGCCATGCACTACGCCGCCAATTCGGGCCTGGCCTTCAATTCGGTCGAAGGCATCATGCGCGACGTGAACCAGGGCTGGCTCTTGCGCTACATGCATTCCACCGGCGCGTCCTTCTTCTTCATCGCCGTCTATGTGCACATGTTCCGCGGGCTCTACTACGGGTCCTACAAGGCGCCCCGAGAGCTGCTTTGGATCCTGGGCTGCATCATCTATCTCCTGATGATGGCGACCGCCTTCATGGGGTACGTGCTGCCATGGGGCCAGATGAGCTTCTGGGGCGCCACCGTCATCACCGGCTTCTTCTCGGCGATCCCGCTCGTGGGCGACTGGATCCAGCAACTGCTGATCGGCGGCTTCGCGGTCGGCAACCCGACGCTCAACCGCTTCTTCTCGTTGCACTATCTGTTGCCCTTCATGATCGCCGGCGTCGTCGTGCTGCACGTCTGGGCGCTGCATGTCGCCGGCCAGACGAACCCGACCGGCATCGAGGTGAAGTCGAAGACGGACACCGTACCCTTCTCGCCGCATGCGACGGTGAAGGACGGCTTCGCCATGGTCGTGTTCCTGTTCGTCTTCGCCTATTTCATCTTCTACATCCCGAACTTCCTCGGCCACGCCGACAACTATGTCGAGGCGAACCCGCTGAAGACGCCGTCGGAAATCGTCCCGGAATGGTATTTCCTGCCATTCTACGCGATCCTGCGCGCCATCACCTTCAACATCGGGCCGATCAATTCCAAGCTCGGCGGCGTGCTCGCCATGTTCGGGTCGATCGTGCTCCTGTTCATCGTGCCCTGGCTCGATACGTCCAAGGTGCGTTCGGCGGTGTACCGTCCCTGGTACAAGCTGTTCTTCTGGATATTCATCGCCGACGTGGTGATGCTCGGCTGGGTCGGTTCGAAGCCGCCGGAAGGCATCTACCCGACGCTCGCCCTGCTCGGCGCCATCTGGTACTACGTCCACTTCCTGATCATCCTGCCGGTTCTCGGCCTGATAGAGACACCCAGACGAATGCCCAATTCGATTACCGAAGCCGTTCTGGCAAAGAACGGAGGCTCGGCGCATCCCGCCGGCGCCGCTGCAGAACCGCACACCAAAGGCTGATCCGGAAAGGATTTCGACATGAGGAAAATCCTTTACGGACTGGCGGCTTTCGCCATGGTCGCGGCCGGAACGGTCGCCTTGGCCACGGCGGAGGAAAAGCAGAGCACCGAACCGACGCATTTCCCGATCCTGCAGCCGCAGGAATTGAGCTGGTCGTTCGCGGGACCTTTCGGCACCTATGACAAGGCGCAGCTTCAGCGTGGCCTGAAGGTTTATAAAGAGGTCTGCTCGGCCTGCCACTCGCTCAACCTTGTGGCGTTCCGCAGCCTTGAGGACCTAGGCTACAGCGAAGCCCAGGTGAAGGCGTTCGCGGCCGAGTATCAGATCCACGACGGGCCGAACGACGAAGGCGAGATGTTCGACCGGCCGGGCAAGCCATCCGACCATTTCCCCGCGCCGTTCCCGAACGAGGAAGCGGCGGCGGCGGCCAATGGCGGCGCCGCTCCGCCCGACCTGTCGCTGATCGCCAAGGCGCGCGAGGTGCAGCGCGGCTTCCCGCGCTTCATCTTCGACATCTTCACGCAATACGAGGAAGGCGGCCCGGACTATATTCATGCCTTCGTCTCCGGCTTCGGCCAGAAGCCGCCGGCCGGCGTCACCATTCCCGCAGGCACCTACTACAATCCGCAGTTCATTTCCGCGGTGTCGACGCATATGCCGCCGCCCCTGTCAGCCGGGCAGGTGACCTATGACGACGGGGCGCCCCAGACTGTCGACCAGTATGCCAGGGACGTCGCGGCGTTCCTGATGTGGGCCGCCGAGCCGCATCTCGAAGCGCGCAAGGAAGTGGGTTTCCGCGTGATGATCTTCCTCCTGATCTTCGGCGTCCTCGTCTATCTGACGAAGCGCAAGGTCTGGGCTGAAGTCGCACACTGAGCGCGACCGAAGGAATTTTGCTGCGAGGGCGCCGTACGGCGCCCTCATTGTTTTCGTCCCTCCTTCGACGCTATCGATAAGATCGCACGGGCGGTTCGGGTCTCGTCGAGTACCAGGAGGAACGCGGATGAACGAGACAAAAGGCGCCACGCGACTGACCGGCCGATGCCTGTGCGGAGCCGTCGAGTATGTCGTCGTCGATGCCTTCCTCTATTCGGCCAACTGCCATTGCTCGAACTGCCGGCGCACGACGGGATCGGCGTTCAAGCCCTTCGCCGGCATCGAACGCGACAAGCTTCGGGTCGTAAAGGGTGAAGGAAACATCCACCGATACGGCTCGGAGTTAGGGCATGACGCGCACTGCGCCGCCTGCGGCTCGTTGCTCTATTCCCTGGTGCGCGACGGCCGATACGTGCACGTCGCGATGGGCACGCTTGTCGACGCGCCCTCCATCCGGCCGACGGCGCATATCTTCGTCGGCTCCAAGGCGCCGTGGTTCACCATCACCGACGACTTGCCGCAATATCAGGAGCATGTCGGTTAGCGGCTTTTCTTTCCCGGTCCCCGGCGTTACGACTGGCCGGTAATCCACGGGGCACGCATGAAACCTTCTCTCGAAGACACGCTCCGGTCGTCGATCCGCACGATCTCAGACTATCCGAAGCCCGGAATTCAGTTTCGGGACATCACGACGTTGCTCGGCAACGCGCGGGCGTTCCGGCGTACGGTGGACGAGCTGGTGCATCCTTACGCCGGCGCGAAGATTGACAAGATCGCCGGCGTCGAGGCGCGCGGGTTCATCCTGGGTGGGGCCATAGCGCACCAGCTCTCCGCCGGTTTCATCCCCATCCGCAAGAAGGGCAAGCTGCCGCACGAGACGGTGCGCGTCGCCTACAGCCTCGAATACGGGCTTGACGAGATGGAGATGCACAAGGACGCCGTCACCGCCGGCGAGAAGGTGATCCTCGTCGACGATCTGATCGCGACCGGAGGCACGGCGGAGGGCGCGGTCAGGCTCCTGCGCCAGATGGGGGCTGAGATCGTGGCGGCCTGCTTCGTCATCGACCTGCCGGATCTCGGCGGTCGCGCCAAGCTGGAGGCGCTCGGCGTCGACGTTCGCTGCCTCGTCGCCTACGAGGGACACTGACGGCGCCTTTCAGTCGCTTTCGCCGGCGGCTTCCGTCTGCTGCGGGGTCAGATGCTCGACCACCTGTACGATGTCGTCGAGTTCGATCTCAGGATAGTGCTCCCGCATCCCCGAAAGCATGACCGCATCCGGCCAGATATCTTGCTTCACCACCAGCGCCGCGGCCTGGGACAGCGGGACGTCCGTGCAGCGCGTTACGAGAACGTCAACGGCCTTTGCCGGATCGCTTGCACATACATAGCGCATCAAACCAGGCCTGATGCGGGTCTCGCGCCAGCGGATCGTATGCGTCTTCTCACCGTCTAGAATCGACGGAAAGAGCCTGTTGACTACGGTCAGCGACTGCATCGTGGCTCCCGTCCGGTACGCGCGTACCGTGCTATCCCGCCTTCACCAGAACCGCGCTTTCGAATTCGATGACCTTGTCGCCGGTCGAATCGAAGGCCTCGGCGCGGACCGATACCAGCCGCCAGCCGGGCCGCGAGGCGAGGGGACGGTGCGCCAGCGCCGTGCGGGTGAAGGTGACCGTCTCGCCGGCATAGACGGGCTTGAGCCATTTCAGGTCACGAAAGCCGGGGGAGGGGCCGAATTCCGGCTCCGGACCGGGACCGTCCCAACTGGGCTCATCGGCGCCGTCGCGCGCCAGCACGTTGTAGCGCATCCACATCGACGCGGTATGCCAGCCGGACGCGCACAGGCGCCCGAAGACGCTGTTCTCGGCGCTCTTCTCATCCATGTGGAAAGGCTGTGGGTCGAACTTGCGCGCGAAGGCCTTGATCTCGCCGGCCTCGAAACGGTGCAAGCCAAGCGTCACCGTGCGGCCGATGTCAAGATATTCGTCCAACGTCACGCCATCGCCTCCGGATTGCGCAGCCGGAACATGCCGGTGTTCTCCAGTTCAAGCACGCTCTCGCCCCTCTGGTTCTTAAGCTCGCCGCGGCAATTGGCGAAGCCGATGTCGGGCCGCGATTTCGACCGCCTCTTCGTGGTGATTGTGGCGCGGCCGGTCAACGTGTCCCCTGCGAGCACCGGCTTTTTCCAGCGCACGTATTCGATGCCCGGCGAGCCTTCCGACGTCGACTGCAGGATGAATGCGTCGCACACCATCCGCATGTACATCGAACAAGTGTGCCAACCCGATGCCGACAGGCCACCGAGGATGCTGGCCTTTCCGGCGGCTTCGTCCAGATGCATCGGCTGCGGGTCGAACTCGCGCGCGAACTCGACGATCTCGTCGGCCGTGACGGCCTTGGTCCCAAGATCGAGAACAAGTCCCACTTCCAAATCCTCGTAGGCCCATTTGGTCCGCGTCATCCGAAACTATCCTGCGTCGCTGTGCGTATCTTGCCGCTGTGAACCTTCGTATCGTGATAGCGTCTTGGCCGCTCACAAAAATTTGCCGGTAAACGGTCTTTCTCCCAAAAATGTTTGGGAGTATATATTGCGAACCGATCGGTTCGATCCCATATCGCGGATCGTCTGGCTGCAAAATGTGTGTGTGTGGCCAAGATCGAAGTGCATATTCCGGAGAATTGAAATGTTTGAACAAAATGTCGGTCTCAGTGACCGTGCGGTGCGCACCCTTTCGGGGCTCTTCCTGCTCGGCATGATCTTCATGGCGCCCGACGCGCCCTTGCGCTGGGTAGGCCTCATCGGCGTCGTGCCGCTTTTGACCGGCCTGGTCGGCACTTGCCCGTTTTACAAGCTGATGCATAAGAACACGCGGACCGGCAAAGCCACATGAACTCCCGTTGCCCGCTCGGGCTGTCCTCCCAAGACCTTAAAAGCCGGCTCAGCGCCGGCTTTTTCGTCTCTGGCAGCACCTTTTGACGCTGGCTTTCAGACGTTGAACTTGAACAGCATCACGTCGCCATCCTGGACGACATACTCCTTGCCCTCGTCGCGCGCCTTGCCGGCTTCCTTGGCCGGTATTTCGCCGCCAAGGGAGACATAGTCGTCATAGGCGATGGTCTGCGCGCGGATGAAGCCGCGCTCGAAATCGGTGTGAATGACACCGGCCGCCTGCGGCGCCTTCGCGCCCTTGTGGACGGTCCAGGCGCGAGTCTCCTTCGGGCCGGCGGTGAAAAAGGTGATCAGTTCCAGAAGCTCGTAGCCGGCGCGTATCAGCCGGTCGAGACCCGGCTCCTCCAAGCCCATCGCTTCGAGGAATTCCTTCTGCTCGCCGTCCGGCAACTGGGCGACCTCGGCCTCGATCGCGGCCGAGATTGTGACCGTGCGCGCGCCCTGCTCGAAGGCCATCTTCTCAACGGCTCGAGTGTGTCCATTGCCGGTGGCAGCGTCCGCTTCGGCGACATTGCAGACATAAAGTACGGGCTTGGAGGTCAGGAGGTTCAGCCCGCGCAGGATGCGCAGGTCTTCCGCGGCAATGCCATTCAGCATCAGGCGGACAGGCTTGCCGTCGTTCAGAAGCGCGAGCGCCTTCTCCATGACGGGGAGGATGGTCAAGGCCTCCTTGTCCTTGCCGGTGGCGCGTTTCCTCACCTGCTGAATGCGACGATCGAGGCTGTCGAGGTCGGCGAGCATCAATTCGGTCTCGACCGTGTCCGCGTCGGCGGTCGGATCGATGCGGCCCTCGACATGGGTGATGTCGTCGTCCTCGAAGCAGCGCAGCACGTGGACGATGGCGTCGACCTCGCGGATGTTGGCGAGGAACTGGTTGCCGAGCCCTTCGCCCTTGGAGGCACCGCGCACCAGGCCGGCGATGTCGACGAAGGAGATGCGGGTGGGGATGATCTCCTTCGACTTGGCGATCGCGGCGAGCTTGTCGAGCCGTACATCCGGCACGGCGACTTCACCCGTGTTCGGCTCGATGGTGCAGAAGGGGTAGTTGGCGGCCTGGGCGGCCGCCGTGCGCGTCAGCGCGTTGAAGAGCGTCGACTTGCCGACATTGGGCAGGCCGACGATACCGCATTTGAAACCCATGGAGGGAACTCCGGTGAAACAGTCTGGCGGCTGCTATGCCGGAGCCGGTCGAGCCCGGTCAACCCATCTGTCTTGGGGAAATTGCCGCGTCGAAGCGTTCAATCTCGCTCATTGTCATATCGGCAATGAATAGACTCCGATCTGCGCACTCTTGCCGCGGAGCGTCGTGGTGCTTCGCGGCAGGTCGGGAAAGCGCTCGGCCACGGCCGAGAATGCCAGCTCGCTCACCAGCAATTCACCCGGCTTAGCCTTCGCCTGGATGCGTTGCGCCGTGTTCACCGGGTCACCCAGCGCCGTAAAATCGACGATTTGCTTCCCGCCGATATTGCCGACAAAGGCCGGACCTACGTCGATGCCGATGCCGACGGGCAGCCAGGGCGGCTCCGTGCCGCCGTAGCCGAAGGCTCGCATTAGCGATCGACCTGCATCGACGGCCTTAGCCTTGAAATCGGGCCCGGAGAAACCGGGAATGAAGAATGCCATCACCTCGTCGCCGATCAGCTTGTCTACCGTCGCGTCGTGGGCGATCAACATTTCGGTGGCTACTCCGTAGAACCGGTTGAGCAATTCCGCGTAAGCCGCTGGACCCATTCGCTCGGCAAGGCTGGTCGAGTCGCGAATATCGGCGAAGAGAATCGCCGTTTCGACTTCCGCGCCGCCCCGGGGCAGCTTCTCGCAACATAGGGAGCAGAGCTGGGGATTCTTCTTCGACGGCGTAAACCCTATCAGCCGGCAGATACTCCCGCCGAAGCCGCCAAAGGGATTGTAGCAAACCTTGCAGCGCGGTGATCCAGGCAGAAGACGCATTATGCGTTTCAATCGCCGCAACGACTTGACCGAATGGCCATGCGTTAAGACTTCATGCCATTCGGCGTTGTGAACGGGGTCACCCGCTTCAAAAGCCCTTGCAATCCTTCTCTCCAGGCTCCGACAATAGCACGGACTGTCCGTCAAGTCTCGGGTTACATTAGCGCTCGCTCACGCTTCCGGCAGGTTGGGGCCGCCGTGGGTATGTGGGTATGGAGAGGCATCGGGCAGCTAAGGCGGCTATTCCGTTTTCCTCAACGAGACGAGCTAGTCA
>JBQCFA010000401.1:0-2262 GCA_051959695.1 Rhizobiaceae bacterium | reverse complement strand
GGCAAGCGCGGCGGCACGGCGGCGCGGCATGTCGGGCACCGGCCCGCCCTCGTGCAGGATCTCTTCGGTCAGCACGATGATCTTGCGGATGGGGAATTCAGGCATATTCGATTTCCTCCAGAGCCGCCTTTTACGGCGACGTTATCGGGACGAAAACACGCGACCGCCCGCCGAGGAACAGCACCGCCGCTTCGACCAGGCCGCGACCGTGATACGCCTCCGCGACGGCCCGTCCACGATCCAGCGCGAGCGCGACCTCAAAGTCTTCGAGCGGTCCAACTTGCATGGTAACCAGCCTCTTACCGAGGTCGCTATCGGGCTGGATATCGCAGGCGCGTTCACGGCGGATGGCAAGGTGTCCCGGCAGGTCGACGGCATTGGCGACCAATGTGGCGGCGACATCGGCCGTCGCGGCGTCCTTCGCCAGCACGGTGACGGCATCGGCGATGCCGAACGAAAGGCTACGGCCGCGCCAGCCGCTGGTGGCGATGCCGCGTACATCGTCCTCGGCACGGATGACGAGGCGATCAGAAAACCCGTGCCCGGTGCCGGCGATCGCCGCCCTCATCGACTGCCCCTGGGCAAGATGGATGGCGATGTCGCCGCCATCGTTGACATAGGCCCGGTCGAGAGCGCGGCCGTCGAGCATCGCCGCCAGCATCTCGTCGGCGACCGAGCCGGCCACCGCCGCCATCGGCGTGACGAAAACGTTGGCGAAGCGCGACGCCGCCTCCTCCATTCGCCGCGCCGTGGGGCCTTCGAAGGAGCGCGGCTCGACCGAAGAAGGCCGGCGCAGTTCGACCAGTTCCCCTACGAGTTCGCCAAGGATGGTCGAGAACCGTCCGGCCGCCTGCCTATACGCCGCCTCGACTTCATCCGGCGCACCGAAGGCCTCGACGATCAGGTCGATCGGACCGTGGTGCATGTGCAGGCGGCGCCCGTCCGGCAGCAGGGTGATCCGCGGGCCGTCCATCACGAACGTCCCGTCGCCCGGCGCATGGCTTCCAGGGGCCACGGATTGCCCGCCGGCGCCCCGGCGCCCCGGCGCGGATTTAGATACTCGCCGCCGCGCGCGATCACGTCCTCGACCGATCGTATCTCCGACGCATAGCCGCCCAGCCGCTCGTAGTCGTCGCGGCGAAGCGTGAACTCGATCGGTGCGACCAGCGCCGGCGTAGGCACGTAGCCGAAGGAATTGTCCGGCGTCTTCATCACGTCGACCATCAGCATGATGCCGCCGCCCGGCCAGACATAGACCGGCGCTCCGCCGACCGTGACATAGGTCTGGAGGCCGTGCACCGAGCGTGTGAGATTGACCGGGTTCTCCGTCACGCCGGCGCGCAGCGACCCGCCGGCGCCACCGACGAAGAGGACGGTGCACAGCGCCGGCTCGCAATTGTCCTCGATCAGGTCAACCGATTTCCGCAGCCGTTCGGGAAACGGCTTCTCGACCGGCTTCAGGTCCTCGTCCAGCTCGAAATAGGCGAACTGCTCGCCGGTGGTCGAAACCATCAACATCGACAGGCCGGGCCGCGCGCCCTTCTTCGGGTTCCATTCGCCGAGGATCTGCAGCGGATCGGATATGGTCGTGCCGCCCCAGCCGAGGCCGGGCTCGGAAACCTTGAAATAACGACCCGGTGTCGAGCGGCGGCCGAGGATCTTTATCCCCGTGTCCTGCCAGCCCAACACCTTGCCGGCCTGGTGTTCGGAGACGACGCCGGTGATGTGGTCGTCGACAACGACGACCTCGTCGACCAAATCCTTCCATTGCGTGGCGAACATGCCGATCGTCGCCGAGCCGCAGCCGACGCGCATGCGGTGCTCGACCTTGCCATCAATGACCGGAGCCTTGCCTGCCTGGACGACCACGCCGACGCCGCCGTCGATGGTCAGTTCCACGGCCTTCTTGTTGCAAAGTGCAAGCAATGCATCACAGGTGGCGCGGCCTTCAGCCTTGGAACCGCCGGTCAGATGATGCACGCCGCCGAGCGACAGCATCTGCGAGCCGTATTCGGCGGTGGAGACGTGTCCGATCACCTCGTCGCCGCAACGCACTGCGGCGGTCTCGTCGCCGAGATGGCGGTCAGTGTCGATCTTCACCTTGGCGCCGCAATAGGAAAAGATGCCTTCGGTCACGACCGTGACCAGATCGACGCCCTCGACCTCCTGGCTGACGATGAAGGGGGCCGGCTTGTAGTCGGGATAGGTCGTACCGGCGCCGATCGCCGTTACGAAGGGACGCGCATCCACCAATTGGCCGTT